>CAKSOR010000382.1 GCA_934477985.1 uncultured Eubacteriales bacterium | reverse complement strand
ATTGATTGTTAGCCTTCTTCTTGCGCGCTCTGAAGACGTTTATGCCTATCGAGAGTCCGAGACAGCCGACCAGAAATACCGGTATCGTCCACGGGTCGGTCGAGTTTGCGGTCAGAATCGACGTCCAGAGCTCGTCCATCAGCTTGGTGGTCGCGTTCGGAAGTGCGATGAATACCTCGGTGTTCGCGAGAATCTCGTCGTCGGGATAGCTTATCGGGTCTTCGGAGACCTCGGGATCGAGCAGCTCCTTGACCTCCGACTGCGGCGTTGAATAGCAGATGTACTCGATATTCGCGAGCGCGGTGCGCGTCTCGGTCATGAAGTTGATGTACATCTCAGCGGCTTCTTTGTTGCGCGCGCCCTTCGGGATGCACATAGCGTCGACGAAGAGGTTCGTGCCCTCCTCCGGAACCATGTAGGCGAGGTCTGGATTGTCGCCGATCATCGTGATGGCGTCTCCGGCGTAGTAGGGCGCGAGAGCCGCTTCACCGCCGGACATCTTGTCGAAGATCTCGTCCATGACGTAAGCCTGCACGAGCAGCTTCTGGTCGGTCAGGGCGCTCGCGGCGAGTTTCAGCTCCTGCTCATCGGTCGTGTTCATCGAGTAGCCGAGGTAACTGCAAGCTATGGCGAAGGCGTCGCGCGAGTTCGAGAACATCAGTATCTCGTTCGCGTACTTTTCGTTCCAGAGAATGCCCCACGAGCCGAGATCCTCCTCGTCAACCATGGTGGTGTTGTAGATGAGTCCGACCATTCCGACCGTGTAGGGAACTGAGTACTCCTCGTTCGGGTCGTATTCAAGCCCTCTGTAGCGCTCCATGATCTTGCTCTTGTAGTTCGGTATGTTGGAAAAGTCCAGCTTCTCGAGCATGTCCTCGTTTATCATACGAGCGATCATATAATCCGACGGGATTATCACGTCGTAGTTCGCTCCGCCGGATTTGAGCTTCGCGTAGAGCTCCTCATTGGTTGCGAAGTTGGTGTAGTTCACCTTGATTCCGGTGAGCTTCTCAAACTCCTTGTTGGTGTCGAAATCGCCCTCGTTGCCCTCGTTGACCGAGATGTATTCGCCCCAGTTGTAGACGTTGATCGTCACGTTCTGACCGCGGAATCTGTCCCAGTCGTAGTCGGAGGAATAGGGAATGTCCTCATAATCGGCGCGCGCCGGTACGATCAGCGACGCCGCGAGAAGTGAGAGCGTCAGGAGAGACGCAAATGATTTTTTCATCACGCCGCGCCTCCTTTTTTGACCTTCTTCGGCTTTGTGTGCTTTATATCCGAGAGATTCATTATGAGGAGAATAACGAGCACGACGACAAAAATGATAGCTGACAGCGCGTTGACCTCGGGTGAGACCTTGCGTCTGGTCATCGAGTAGATCGTGATCGGCAGGGTCTGCGAGGTCGAGCCGTGCGTGAAGTAGCTTATCGTGAAGTCGTCGATCGAGTAGGTCAGCGACATCAGGAAGCCGGTGACGATGCCGGGCATTATCTCTGGGATCACGACGTGTCTGAACGCCTGAAGCGGGCTGCAACCGAGGTCGAGCGCCGCGTCGTAGAGGTTGCGGTTCATCTGCCTGAGCTTCGGCAGGACGTTCAGCACGACGTACGGCACGCAGAAGGTGATGTGCGCGCAGAGCAGCGTGAAGTAGCCCAGGTCGATGTGGAGAGCGACGAAGAGCAGCATCAGCGAGACGCCGGTGACCATCTCGGAGTTCATGATCGGTATGTAGGTGATGTTGATGATCAGCGAGCGGGCAATCTTCTTCATCTTGTAGATGCCGATTGCCGCCGCCGTGCCGAGGATGGTCGAGATCACCGAGGCGATCGCCGCGACGATCAGCGTGTTGAGAAGACTCTTTAAGATGACTTCATTGTTGAAGAGCTTCTTGTACCAGTCGAGCGTGAATCCGGTCCAGACCGTGCGCGACTTCGACTGATTGAAAGAGTTCGCGATCAGCACGAATATCGGCGCGTAGAGGAAGAGAAACACGAGAAAAATGTAGATTTTCGAAGATATTTTTTTCAAAGCAGCACACCCTCCATGTCCTCATTGTCGAGCTGGTTGGTGATCGACATGCAGAGGAAGATGAATACCATCAGTACGAGCGATATCGCCGCGCCGAGGTTGGGATTGTACGCGTTGCCGAGGAACTGAAGGTCGATGAGGTCGCCTATGAGCATGTTCGTTCCTCCGCCGAGCATACGCGAGATTATGAAGGTCGAGACCGACGGGACGAAGACCATCGTGATTCCCGAAGCGACGCCGGGCATTGAAAGCGGCATGATGACGCGGCAGAGCACCTGGAAGGAGTTCGCGCCGAGATCCTGCGCCGCCTCGATAGTGCGGTCGTCGATCTTCGTCATGACCGAGTAGAGCGGCATGACCATGAAGGGAAGATAGTTGTAGATCATTCCGAGCACAACCGCGCCCTGAGTGTTTATCATATTGAACGGACCGAGTCCGATCAGCCCTAAGAGCTTATTGATGAGTCCGTTCTTCTCGAGCAGGGTCATCCACGCGTAGGTGCGCAGAAGGAAGTTCATCCACATCGGGAGCATGACGAGCATCAGCGCGAGCTTCTGACGTGTGTAGAACATTCTCGAGATCATATAGGCGAGCGGGTAGGCGATGACGAGGCAGATCACCGTCGCGATCAGAGCGAGCCACGCGGAGTTCATCAGCACGGTGGAATAGCGGCTGACATCGAGGATATTCTGAATCGTGAAGATGGTTTTCTCGGTGAGTTCGGGCTCGACCTCGTTCTCCTCACATTCGGCGAGGTAATCAGCGAGCTCCTCTTCCGAGAGAATATTGCCGTCGGCGTCGCAGGTGGCGGTCGTCGTGAAGGCGAAAACCGCGATGAGTATCAGCGGAACGACTATGAAGATGATCATCCAGGCGAGATAGGGGGTCGCCGCGAGTTTAGATCTGCTGTTCAATGTCGCTGCCCTCCGCCTCGGATTCCGACTTGAAGTAGTTTACCTTCTTCACGTCGCTCTTTTTCATTATGTGGATGTCCTCAGGGGTGAGGGTTATGCCGACTATCGAACCGACAGCCGGGGCTTTGGTCGAGTGTATGACCCAGGTGTCCGAGTAGGCGCGGACGATTATCTCGTAGTGGACGCCCTTGAACTGCACGTTCTCGACGACGCCGTTGAGAACCTCGTCAGACGCGGGAACGATCTGGATATCCTCCGGGCGGATGACGACATCGACCGGCTCCATAGGAGCGAAGCCCTTGTCGACGCAC
>CAKSOR010000381.1 GCA_934477985.1 uncultured Eubacteriales bacterium | reverse complement strand
TTTCGAGCTTTTCCGCCGCGCCGAGCTTGCGATTCAGCTCCCCGACCGCCTTTTCGAGCTCCTCGAGCCGCTTTTCATTCTCAGCGGCAGCATTTGAGTCATTCTCTATTAATATCGAAAGTTGCGGCAGAACCTCAGGCGTCGGCAGTTCTGTCAGGTCGGCGCCGCGAATTCCCGCTACAAATTGCGAAAGACTCCGGCTCGCCGCGTCATGTTCGTCTCTCGCGGCGCCGGCGGCGATTTTCAACTGCTCCTGGAGCGCAAAATACCGCTCCGTTCCGAAGATTTGCCTGAAAATTTTCTTCCGGTCGTCGGTCGACGCGAGCAGCAGCTTAAGAAATTCGCCCTGCGCGATCATCGCTATTTGTAGAAATTGGTCGCGGTTCAGCCCGATTATCTCGGTTATCCGCCGATCGACCTCCGAAAGGCGCGTCAAAACGCTGTTGTCTGGCAGCGTCAGCTCGGCTTCGGCGGGATTTCTGACCATCCCGTCGCCGCGCTTTGCCGGGCGCTCGAATTCCGGGCTGCGGCGAACCAGATACTCTTTGCCGCGATATGAAAATCTCAGCTCGACAAAAGTCGGTGTCGCCGGTTTTGCGTAGAGCGAGCGCAGCATGCCAGGTTCGCGCCCAGAGCCGCTCGCCTTCCCGTAGAGCGCGAAAATTATCGCGTCAAAAATAGAGGTCTTGCCAGCGCCGGTGTCGCCTGTGATCAGATAGAGTCCCTGACGGCCGAGTTTTGTGAAATCTATAGAAACTTCGTCGGCATACGGACCAAACGCTGACATTTTCAACAAAATTGGTCTCATTCAAACACCCTCCCGATAATTTCCTTCATGAACTCAAGTTGCTCCGGCGACATTTCGCGCCCATTCTGTGCCTTGTAGAAATCCGAAAACAGTTCGAGCGGCGAACGTTCATCGACTGCCGCCTCGATTTGCGTCTCGGCGCGCGTACGTGTGTTGTCGAAACTCAACTTCATCAGCCCCGGATAGCACTTGCGCAGCTTCGCGGCGGCGTCGGGAATGTCCTCTTCATCTGTCAATATTATGTGCACATAGTAGTCTTTCAACTTCTCGTAATGCTCTGGTTTGGTTAATTCGCTGAATTTCCAACGGATTTCGCGCATGTCGTGCAGCGGCGTCAACGGCAAAAGCGTCGTTTTCAGCTCGCCCTTTTCGCTGAGCTCTACCATTGTAATTGATTTCGCGAAAGGCGCTTCCGAAAACGAATATTTCAGCGGCGAACCGCAGTACCTGACCATCGGCGAGAGACTCTGCGGACGGTGGATATGCCCGAGCGCGGTGTAATCGAACTTCTCGAAAAGTGTAGAATCCACGTTGTCCGACCCGCCGACCGACACCTCCTCCGACTCCGAACGCTCCGCTCCAGTCACGAATTGGTGCGCGATCAGCACGTTCCTGCGCGATGAATCGAGATTAACTCGCTCAAGCACCGCCTTCATCGCCCCATTTGTGTCATTTATTTCCATATCAGGAAAGAATCTCCTGATATTCGCCGGCTTTATGAACGGCAGAAACCAGAAATCGACCTCTCCGAGCTGATCTTCAATCGTCACTTTCCTTGGCGCGCCGTCGAAAACCTCAGAAAAATAGACGCCTGAACGGCTCATCAGCCGTCCGCCGAACGCGACCCGTTCTGGCGAATCGTGGTTTCCGCTGATCGCCAGCAGCCTGATGCCGAGCTCCGACACCCGCGTCATAAAGTCGTCGAACAGGCTGACAGCATCAACTGACGGCGTAGTCCGGTCATAGATGTCGCCCGCGATGACGATCGCGTCGGGCTTTTCGCTCGCGGCGCGCGTGATTATCTGCTCCAGAATGTAACGCTGGTCGTCGATCAGCGGGAATTCGAACAGCCGCCTGCCGAGGTGCAGGTCGGATAAATGAAAGAATTTCATAGTGCTCCCCTCTTTTTTTCTTCAATTATAACACAGCCGGAGATTTTTTTCAAGCTTTTAATGTAAAATAGTTGCAATTTCGCGAAAAATGTGATATAATTTATGGCAGGGGGTGAAAAAATGAGCCGACTTATCTTTCACGTCGACGTGAACAGTGCTTTTTTGTCGTGGGAAGCCGCGAAAAGAGTCCGCGAGGGCGGCGAGGATCTTCGTCTGATTCCGTCGGCGATCGGCGGTGATGTCGAAAAGCGCACCGGAATTATTTTGGCGAAATCAATTCCGGCGAAAAAATTTGGCGTCACGACCGGCGAACCGGTCGTTATGGCACTTCGAAAATGTCCCGGACTCGTCCTCGCGAAACCGGATTTCAGGCTCTATTCCCACTGCTCGCACGCGTTCGTCGCGATTTTGCGCGAATACGCCCCAATTGTCGAGCAGGCGTCGATTGACGAGTGCTTCCTCGACATGACCGGCACGGAGCTCATCTACCCCGACCCTGTCGCGACCGCGCACGAGATCAAGGATCGCATCCGCGACGAGCTCGGCTTCACGGTCAACATTGGCATTGCCGAAAACAAGCTCTGCGCGAAGATGGCGAGCGATTTCGAGAAGCCCGACCGCGTCCACACGCTCTTCCCCGCCGAGATTCCGCGGAAAATGTGGCGGCTCCCGGTGCGCGATCTGCTCGGAATCGGCGGCTCGACTGCGGATCGCCTCGAACGTGCCTCGATACGGACGATCGGACAGCTCGCGAACTGCGAACTTTCGATTGTCCAGTCGCTTGTCGGCGTCAAGCCCGGCATCGCGATCCACAATTCGGCGAACGGCATCGACAACTCGCCGGTCTCGGATCGCCCCGAGGAATCGAAGGGTTACAGCATCTCTACAACTGTCCCGCATGACATAACGCAGACCGACGAAGCCTACCGTGTCCTTCTGGCACTCGCCGACAGCGTCAGTTCGCGGATGCGCGCCGACGGCTTCATGTGCCGCTGCGTATCGGTCTCGCTGCGGACGAGCGGCTTCAAAAACCGCTCGCATCAGACGACGCTCGACGCGACCGACATCACGAACGAGATTTACGAGGTCTCAAAGCGGCTTTTCGACGAACTCTGGGACAAAAAAACGCCGCTGCGGCTGCTCGGAATCGCTCTGACCGACCTGACGCGCGAGCGAACCGTCCAGCTGTCGCTCTTCCACGACGAGTCTGACGAGGTCGCGCGCGAGCGCTCGCGGAAGCTCGACCGCACAGTCGACGACATCCGCAAAAAGTTCGGGCACTCGACGATAATTCTCGGCGTCCCGCCCGAAAACGAGGTCGGGAAAAAGTACAAAGCTCAGCTCGATGAGCGCAGAA
>CAKSOR010000380.1 GCA_934477985.1 uncultured Eubacteriales bacterium | reverse complement strand
CTCCTGAGGATACATTGGCCATAATCATTTCCTGGCCGTCGATGTCCACCATATAAACCTGTACATTTCCATCCAGAACAAGACCGAAAGCGGGAAGCGGGAAACCTGGCCGGTTAAGGAAATCCCCTTTCTCATGGCGCCGGTTTTCCGCAGAGAAAAAGCGCAGCGCATATTGATAATCTGGATCTGTAAGGCCTGTAAAAAGCGGGCAGCGGCGTATTATCGATTCATACATAGAAGTGTCCTTTCATCAGCGCTATTATAAAGCAGCCGGGGCGTATTTGCAAGCCGCATTTCTGGGGACAGGGAGTGTGGGCAAAACGGAAATGCTCGCGCTGCGGCAGGCTTGTATGGGGGCTACGCGGTCACGCCCGCAGGCGGGCGCATAGCGCCCGTCCGCCTCGTTCTGAGTGCGCCTGCGGCGCGCTCAGAACGAGGCGGATGGCACGCAGAGCGTGCCACCTGCGGTTCGCGCGGGCGGCTGCGCCGCCCACGCGAACCCGAGCCCGGCCGTGCCGGGCCCGGAACGAAAACCAACGCATTCACGCCGCATCTGCCCGCCCGTGAAACAAAGCTCAAAGCCGGCTCAGAGCCATGCCTCAACCCGGTTTATCGTGAACCCCTTGGCGGAGAAGTTCCGCTCGTACTCGGTCTCGATGTTGTCGGCGTTCCACTCGCTGTTATGGAGATCATAGGTGAGATTCTCGAGCCGGAATCCGCACTCGCGGAACTCGTCAAGCGAGAAATCAAACAGCCCGCGGTTGTCGGTCTTGAAGAAGATCGCTCCGCCCGGCTTCAGTATCCGCTTGTACTGCTCCAGAAAGTCACGATAGGTGAGCCGGCGCTTCGCGTGACCCGCCTTCGGCCACGGATCCGAGAAATTCAGATAAATCCGGTCGACCGAGTGATCCGCGAATATATCCCACAGCTTCGCTACGTTGCCGATGATGAACCGCACGTTTGTAAGCTCCTTTGCCTTGCACTTCTCCATCGCCAGCATCGCGACATCCGCGATCCTCTCGAGCGCGATCAGATCGGAATCCGGATAACGCTCCGCCATGCCGCAGACAAAATCACCCTTTCCGCACCCGATCTCAAGCCAGAGCGGATTCTGGGAATTTTTGTCTCTTTTGAAAATTTCAGGAATATTCTCCTCAGAAATGGTCGTGTTCTGCAAGAGCAGGTCGGAACACGCTTCAATTCTTTCCGCTCCGTGCTTTTTTTTTCGCATTCTCATATTGCAATTTGCTCCTTTTTTTGTTATAATATAGGGGAGGGCTGAAAAAACGCTCCCGCGATTGTCCGATGAAAGATATTATACCACATTGTGAGCAGGATTGGAAGTACATATTTGAAAATTTTTTTGGATAACGGCACAATTAATTCAACTACAGGAGGATGATGCAGAGAAATGAATGAGAAACAGCAATTCCTTGAAAAACTGCGGGCGGCACTGCTTGACCGCGATGTCTCGGAGAGCGACATACAGCCCTACATCGAGCGCTTCGACCGATTCTACGACCGTATGGTGAACGACCCAGAAAGCGTGCAGAACGGACTCCTCGACGACATCGACCGGATCGCCGACAACATAGCCGAGCAGGTGTCCGAGCGCTACGACGAGATAAACCGCCTCGCTGAGCGTACTCTCACAGTCGACCGGGTTAAGGACATTCCTGAGCGCGTTTCCGAGAGCCGTCCCGCTCATGAGCCCGCAGGACGCAGCGACAGCGCCGCGGCGTCCGACGCCGCTGAGCAGCGCGCAACTCTCAGCGCCCCGGCTGAACAGCCCGGACAGGTTCAGCAAGGACCTTATGGTGAGCAAAGCGGCTACGGAGAGATGTCGGATGCCTACGACGACGCCTTTCCGGACGAGCAGGACGGCGGTCAGACCCAGAACCGACCGCCGGAGTACATTGATGAGGAGCCTTCGCCGAACAGCACGATGTTCTGGGTGCTCTTCGCGGTGAGTCTGCCGGTCACGATACCGCTTGCGGCTGCCGGACTTACCTTCTTCGCGGGTGTGTGGCTGCTCTGTCTGGGGCTGATAATCGGCGCGATCGCTCTGCTGATCGGCGGCGCGGCAGTAGGAACGGCTCTGGCTCTGGTCGGTATCATATACGGCATATCGCAGCTCTTCTCGGTTGTACCGGTCGGACTGTATGAGCTCGGACTCGGGGTTATGATCGGAAGCGCGACGATGTTCTGCGGAATACTGCTGTACAACTTCGCGATAAGGCTGATGCCGCTCATTATGCGGCTCTGGGGCAGATTCTTCAGGTTTGTCTGCGGGAAGCTGCGAATGCTCTTCGGATTTCTCAGAAAGGAGTGTGCTAAACTGTGAAGCCGGCATCTATAATATTTTTGATTGTGGCGATGCTCTTCTGTGTCGGCGGATACGCCTGCGTGAGTGTCGGAAAGAGCCGCGCGGCGGCAGAGGGAATCGATCTGTTTGCCGGAACGGCGGACGCGGATTCTGACTATATATACAAGTATGATTTTTCACAGGACGAGATCGGCAAGGTAGCGATCAATCTGAAGGAAGCGACAGTCAACATAATCGGCGGTTCGTCGAGATCTTACATTGAACTCGTCAATTTCGCCGAGGGTATGTACGAGTTCTCGAGCTCGAACAAGATACTCACGGTGAGCAACAACTCGGATTTCTCGCAGATCACCGACATGGCGTCGCTTGTGTTCAACTTCAAGGGGCTGCGGAGTCTTGTGAACTACACGCAGGTACGCGACCGCGCGAAGACGGTGAACGTCTATGTGAGCGACGATGCGGCGGTCAAGATATTCGAGTGCAAACTCAAGACCGGAAATGTCAGTGTCAGCGAAATCTCAACGCAGTCGGACTACAATGTGACTCTTGACGCGGGCAATCTGAAGCTTGAGAAGCTGACGACCAGATCAGCGGCGAATATATCAATAAGCGCTGGCGATCTCACAATCGACGACTGTTCGATCACGAATGTTTCTATAGAGATGAAGAAAGGAGACGCGGAGCTGATCACAACGACGGCGGACAGGTTATCCGCTAAACTCGGCGAGGGTGATTTCCGGTTCGGGTACAGGCATGATCTCGCCTATGTCAATCTGAATCTGTTCACCGGAGTCGGCGATGTCAAGCTGAACGGTGTTTCGCAGGGCGGGTTCTATGAAGTCGATGAGCTTCCGACAGATTCGAAGTTTGAGGTCAGTATTGACAAGGGCGATATTCTTATGAATTCGAATATGGCGGGCGAGTGATCGCATTTCGCCTCCGAAGCGGCGGCTA
>CAKSOR010000379.1 GCA_934477985.1 uncultured Eubacteriales bacterium | reverse complement strand
TTTATCTCATTGAGCGCCTTGTTATCGGCGATTATAGCGAGCTTTCTCGGGAGCAGGAAGTTGCTGGCGTAGCCGTCCGAAACCTCAATGAGCTGACCTTTCTTTCCCTGTGCCTTGACATCCTGTGTGAGTACTACCTTCATCTTAATTATCTCCTTTTCCAGCCGTCCGGGGTCTGTGCCCGGGATGGTAATTATTTCTTTTTCATATAATCATCAATAGCCGCTTTGAGGCTGTTCAGAGCCGCGGTCATCGTGACGTTCTTCAGCAAAGCGCCCGCGGCTTCGTAATATCCGCCGCCGCCGATCTTCTCGAGTATCAGCTGGACGTTGACATTTCCAGCTGAACGCGCCGAGATGTGGACGCTGTCGTCGATGTGAACAAGCGCGAAGGACGCCATCACTCCCTCGACCGACAGGAGCTTGTCCGCGGCTTTCGCTGCGGCGATTCTGTCCTGCGGGCTTCCGTCGCCGTCGCTCATCGAGATCGCGAAGATCTGTCGGTAGGTGACGACGTTCATCGAGAATTTCGCCTCGCGCATGAAGTCCTCGAGCCCCGACTTGAAGAAGTACTGCACCTCAGCCGGGTTAGCGCCCTCAGAGCGCAGATACAGCGCCGCGCTGAAGGTGCGAACGCCGGTGTTGCGAGAGAACTGCTTCGTGTCGAGCAGCATTCCACTGTAGAGCACATCGGCTTCCTCGCGGTGCAGTCCGCCGATCGGAAGAGCCTGCTCGAGTATCTCGGCGACAAGCTCGCACGCCGACGACGCCGACGGCTCGATGTATGTGATCAGCGGCTGGCGGGCGTAATCGCCGGTCTTGCGGTGGTGATCGATTATCGCGACCGAGCCGACGTTCGCCGCGATGTCGGGCGACTCGAACTGAACCGGGTTGTTGACGTCGACTATTACGAGCAGCGTGTCCGAGCAGATCATGTCCTGACCGACGAGGCTGTCGACAAATATGTCGGCGTATTCGGGAAGGCTCGCGACGCGGTTTATCGCCTGGCGGATATTGGCGTCGGAGCGGTTGACGACGATGTTCGCCTTGACTCCGCAGAACATCGCGAGCCGGGCGATTCCGACGCAGGCGCCGATCGAGTCGTAGTCTGGATTGCGGTGTCCCATGATGAGGACGTTGTGCGCCTTCGCCATGTTGAGCGTAAGCTCGTTGGCGATGACACGCGCGCGGACCTTCGTGCGCTTCTGGACGGTCTTGGTGCGGCCGCCGTAGAACTCGGTGTTGTGGGAGTTCTTGACAACGACCTGGTCGCCGCCGCGCTGGAGAGCGAGATCGAGCGACGCGTGGGCGTCGTGATCCTTGTCCGAGAGAGTGCCGTGGACATGCGAGATTCCGATCGAGACGGTCACGGGCATGCTGCCCTCGCCGATCCTGACCTCGCGGATGCGGTCGAGAATATCGAACTTCTTCTCGATGAACTCATCGAGATAGCGCTCCTCGAAGATGAATATGAACTTGTCGCGCTCGTACTCCTTGAGGATGCCGCCGACCGAGTCAGCCCATTCCTTGAGTATCGTCTCGACCTGAGCCGAGGCGGAGCGGTATTTCTCCTGGACGAACTGCATGAGCTCGTCGAGGTTGTCGATCATGACATAGGCTATGATCGTCTCCTCGTCGGAGAGGCGCTTTGCGAGGCGCTTCTGCTCGGTGCGCTCGTTCCAGACCGTGATGACGTAGTTCTTGCCCTGCGCGGTGATCTCGTAGCCCTTGATGCGGAAGACTCGATCGTACGCGGTAGCTTCGACGCCGTCGACGGTGTCGCCGTCCTCGGGCGGAGTGTCGGTCGATGAGAGTATCTCGCCGATCGTGACGCTGCAAACGCTGTCGATGTGCTTCGCGTAGAGGACATCGCGCGGGTTCGAGACCTTGGTGAATGCGTTGTTGTACCAGATTATCCTGCCATTCTCGTCGCAGATGACGACCGGGAGATAGAGTTTGAGGATAAAATCAAGCGTGACATTGCTGAGTATCGGCGAAAGCGTCTCGTCGTCGGGCGACATTCTGAAGCTGAAGAAGCCGTAGAGCTTTCCGCCGAGAAATTCAGCGAGTATCAGGCAGACCGCCAGGACTCCGCCGACTATCAGCGGGTCGAGCGTCGAAAAGGTCGCGACCAGCGCGTAGATGACCAGAAAGATGACCGCTATGGCGGTATTCAGGAGTGATCTCGGCGAGATGATTGGTTTCTTGTCGTGTTTTGCGCTCATTTCTGATTACTCCTTCCGATCGCCCGCGTCGTCGACGATATGCGAAGCGCTCGCGCGGCGGAAATTTTCTGAGAATATATCAATGACTCCGTTGAGAGCCAGGAGGATAAGCGGGGCTGCCGGGCTCACGAAGAAGAGCGCGACCGCGGCGACCGCGACGGCTATCGAGCCAAACGCGTTCTTTTTTCCGGGTCTGAGTCCGAAGAGCCCGCGTGAGTTGCCCGAGAGACCATACATGAGTGATCTTACGCCGACATAGACGAGCCCGGGCATCAGGAGAATCAGCATGTTCTCGGCGACGGTCACGGCGGCGAGCTGCTTTTCGGGTGTCTGGAAGAGTATGCAGACGACATACGCCGCGACGGCGACTACCGCGCTTATAGTCGAGATTTCGATGCGCCAGGGGAGGCGGATATGCTCGACGAAGATGCCAACGCTGTCCCCGTCGTCGTTCGGCATTATGGCGATCTCGTCGCGCTCCTCGGTCGGAAAGACCGAAAAGACTCCGCAGACCGCCGAGACGACACGCGCGGCGACCGTGACGAGGTAAGCGGCGACGAGCATCAGCGCTCCGAGCGAGCCGATGAAAGTACGTTTCGCGGTCGAGATCATGTTCTCGATGTCGGTGTCGCTGTAGAGCTGGAGGTTAGAGCCGTCGTTATCGAAGGTGATGCTCGCGAGCACCTTGCGGAATGGGTCGAAGAAGGCGTCGAGTACGGCGCGGATGGTATCGAGGTCGAGCTTTCCGGTATAGGCTCTGATTCTCACCGCCGCGCAGAGCAGCCAGAAAACGACGCAGAGCAAAGCCGTGAAGGAGATCGAGGCGGCACGGTTCATTCCGAGCTTCACGGTAGACCAGATTCCGAAGGCGAGGACGGTCATGAAGAGCGCCGGTAGAGCCGAGATAAACGCCTCCCGAAGGCCCTCGGAGCGCCCCCAGGTTACGGCGAAGATGAGATAAGAAGCGATTCCGGGCAGGAAAGCCGCGGCGGTATCGAATCCCGAGCCGCTGGCAAGTGCCGGGATGAGGATGAGAGCCGCGCCGACAAGTGAGGCGGCGATCCCGGAC
>CAKSOR010000378.1 GCA_934477985.1 uncultured Eubacteriales bacterium | reverse complement strand
CCAGAAAGGATAAGAAATGTCCGATATATTCGACCTCTTCAAAAAGATAGAAAAGAAGCCCCCGACCACGAACGTCCCGATCTCATTCATTCTCGCCGGTCTCGGAAACCCCGGTGATAAGTATACTTTCACCCGCCATAACGCCGGCTTCTTAGCTGTCGATTTCCTCGCAGAAAAATATAACTTCAAGGTCGACCGCTCGCGCTTCAAGTCGATCTGCGGTGAGATGATCCTCGGCGGTAAACGCGGGCTCGTCATAAAGCCCCAGACCTTCATGAACAACTCCGGCGAGGCGATCCGCGAAGCCGCTGACTTCTACAAAATAGCGCCTGAGAACATCATTGTCTTCGTCGACGATATCTCGCTCGCGCCCGGCAAGCTCCGCCTGCGCAAAAAGGGCAGCGACGGCGGTCACAACGGGCTCAAGTCGATTATCTACCAACTGAATTCCGACAATTTCCCCCGCGTTAAGATCGGCGTCGGAGCGAAACCACATCCCGACTATGACCTTGTCGACTGGGTGCTAGGCACTTTTCCCGACGAGGACAAGAAACTCGTCTTCGACGCGCTGACAAGAGCCGCCGACGGTCTCCCGACTATCCTCTCCGGAGACTACGAAAAAGCCATGAATCTGCTTAATTAGGAGCTGTTATGTCTGATATGAACAACAAGATCGCGCTGATCTCCGACTCGATTCTACTCGAGAACGAGACCGGCGAGATCATCAAGCAAATAATCTCCCGCCGCTTTGAGGCGACTCATCCGATGCTTGTCACCGGACTCTCCGAGGGCGCGAGGGTCGTCTTCTACGCCGCCGTCATCCGCAGGATACGCGATAAGTACAGGCTTCCCGCGCTGATAATCGTCTCTGACGAGAAAGAGGGACTCAAGCTCTTCAACGCGCTCTCAGAGCTCGCTCTGAAGCCGCTCAGTTACCCGCTGCGCGACTTCGTCTTCCACAACATCACCGCCTCGCGCGAGTACGAGCACGAGCGTCTGAAGGCGCTCTCTGCGTTCGTCTCTGACGACACACCATATGACTGCGTCATTGCGACTCCGGACGCCGCGATGCAGTTCACAATGCCGTCCGCGCTCCTCCGCGAGGGAACGCTCTTCATCGACCGCGACAAGCCCTGCGATATGGAAAAGCTCGTCGCCTACCTCGAGGAAAACGGCTATGTCCGCGCCGATATGGTCGACGGCGTCGGTCAGTACTCTGTGCGCGGCGGAATAATCGATATCTTCCCGCCCTACGCCGAAAATCCCGTGCGTATCGAGCTTTTCGACGACGAGATCGACCAGATGGGTCTCTTTGACATAATGACCCAGCGCAAGATCGAAAACGTCTCGTCGGTCACAATAACCCCCGCCCGCGAGATCGTCTACAGCGCGAAAAAGCGCGGCGAGATCAGAACCGCTGTCAAGAATCAGCTCGCGAAAGCCAAGGACGACCGTGTCCGCGGCGAGCTCTCAGCCGAACTGGAGACGATAGACGCCGGACTTGAACTGCCCTTCATCGACAAGTACATGTCGATAGTCTACCCCGAGCACGCGACGCTCGCCGATTACGCCGCCGACGCCGCCTCGCGCTGTGAGCTGAAATACCCGCTGATCTTCGTTCAGGAGTCGGTTGCCTGCTCCGAGCGCATGAAGGCTTATGATTTTCACATCGGAAGCGAGATCGAGTCTCTGCTCGACAAGGGTGAGGTCTCCGCGAGATACACTGAGTATTCCCGCCACGAGGACACCTACGAGACCTTCCTTGACCGTACCGGCGCGATACTCTGCAACACATTCGTTTCCGGAGTCTCAGGCATGAAGCTCGCCGGAATGTTCAGCTTCCGCACAAAGCATACGGTCTCCTACGCCGATAACATCGACCTCCTGGTCGAGGATCTGACCTCCTACGCCGCCGGAAGCTTCCGCGCTGTCCTTCTCTGTGAGAACGATGTCACGGCGCGAAATGTCATCGAAGCCCTCGGTGAGCACGGACTCCAGGCGGTAAAACAGCCGGACGACAAGCCCTACGGAATGCTTACCCTCCCCGAGAAGGTGACGCTTGTCATTCCCGGATTCAACTTAGCCGGATTCGAGCTGACCGACTCGCGTTTCGCCGTTCTTTCGATGTTCCAGAACCCGAACTCCTACTCGCGCACCATCCTCTCACACGGCAGGAAGGCAAAGCGCGGGCACACCTCGCAGGAGAAGATACTCTCCTACAACGACCTCGAGATCGGCGATTATGTCGTTCACCAGAACCACGGTATAGGTCAGTATATGGGCATCGAGCAGCTGACCGTCGTCGGCGTCACGAAGGACTACATCAAGATAAAATACGCCGGCAGCGATTTACTCTACCTCCCGACCGATCAGCTCGACATGGTCTCGAAATACATCGGCTCGCACACCGAGAACGGCGGCGTCAAGCTCTCGAAGATGGGCGGCAGCGAGTGGATAAAGGCGAAGACAAAGGCAAAGCTCGCCGCTAAGAGCATGGCGAAAGAGCTTATCCGCCTCTACGCCGAGCGTCAGCGCCGCGAAGGCTACGCTTTCGACCGCGACGATGATTTTCAGCGCGAGTTCGAGGCGGCGTTCCAGTACGACGAGACTGACGGTCAGCTGCAATCAATTAACGAGATAAAAGCCGATATGGAGAGCAAAGTCCCGATGGATCGTCTTCTCTGCGGCGACGTCGGATTCGGCAAGACCGAGGTCGCCTTGAGAGCCGCTTTCAAGGCGGTCATGAACGGCAAGCAGGTCGCGCTTCTCGTCCCGACGACTATCTTGGCGATGCAGCACTACCAGACGCTTCTCTCGAGAATGCGCGGATTCCCGGTCAAGGTCGACATGCTCTCGCGCTTCAAAACGCCGAAGCAGCAGGCTGAGACGCTAAGAAAGCTCCGCCGCGGCGACATCGACATCATTGTCGGAACTCACCGGCTTGTCTCGAGCGACGTGACATTCAAGGATCTCGGACTCGTCATAGTCGACGAGGAACAGCGCTTCGGCGTCGCCCAGAAGGAGAAATTAAAGCAGATCGCCGGAAACGTCGATGTGCTCACGCTGACAGCAACCCCGATACCGAGAACGCTCAACATGGCGATGAGCGGAATCCGCGACATGTCTGTGCTCGACGAAGCTCCCGGCGACAGATTCCCGGTGCAGACCTTCGTCATGGAGTATGACGAGCTGATCATCACCGAGGCGATAAAGAAGGAGCTCCGCCGCGGCGGTCAGGTATTCTTCCTGCACAACACGGTCGACGACATCGACGGCGTCGAGATGCGAATCTCTAAAG
>CAKSOR010000377.1 GCA_934477985.1 uncultured Eubacteriales bacterium | reverse complement strand
CTTTCATATACTTCACTCCCGGTAATTCGATGATATATTATAACATATTTTCCGGAAGTTTGCAATACCCGCGCGGCAATTCATGATAATAATCAGCGTTTTGCCTTATCGCCCGGAATTTTGCGCGGAATTTCCAGTCGGCTCCGGTCAGATTATTGAGCCGCGGATAAGCAGCGTCTTTATCTCGTATGGTCTGAACTTCCGCTCAAACGGCTTTTCGCCGCTCTCGTCCATTCTCACCTCGGTTACCTTATACACGCACCTGAATCCGGCGTCGATTTCCCTGTCGGTCGGATTGAAGAGCCGCAGGATATATCCTTCGCATGACTCGGCGGGCTTGAGCACGCTCATCCTCACCTCGCGGCTTTCAACCGACATGAAGCTCAGCTCATCGGTCAGAAGGTCAGCCGGGATCGGCTTTCTGAAGGTGTCAGGCAGCTCCTCGCGCGCCGCTCCGACCGCGACCGCGTAATCGAACTCCATTTTCCCGAGCAGCTTCGCGTACTCCGCTTCGGGCTGGTGGAACATCTTCCCGACGCTGCGGAACATCGTCATCGAGATCGTTCCGTCCGGGTAGACTCCGCCCTCATGGAAGCCCTCGCCGACAAATGTGAAGTCCTCCGTGCCGACTATGCCCGACGTGTTCTTCTCGCAGAACTCGGGCTCGCGTCCGGCATAGCCCTCCTCGCTCGACCCGCGCTTTCGCTCCACGAATCCGAAGCCCTGCGACGCGAAATATTCTCCGCCCTCGATTCCGGTCGGAAAAACGACTCTCAGACGGTGTTCAGACGCGCGGTTATCCACAGACGTGTGGATTCGGAGAAGTCTTTCGCCGCGCCTGAGCGCGATCTCGCTGACTATATCGAGCGGCTGATATTCCTCCGCGCGGTTCTTGCGGTATTTGTCGAGCCCAGATGGCACTTCGAGCCGCTTTGTAACGCGGAAAGTCGTCAACAGTCCGCCCGAATGTATGACCTCGATCCGCGCCGCGTCGGTCGAAAGCACTTTCGGCTCGTCGAAAGCCGCGCTCTCGTGAAACCAGCCGTTGCCCGAGTCGCCGTCGTCTATGAAGGTGTGAAGCCCGGTGAAGACTCTGCCGGTCGCCTTGTCGGTCAGCGTCAGACTTCCGTCCGGTTCGATGGCGAGCTTCAGAAACTCGTTTTCGGCATGCGCCTTCTCGGGCGACTTCGGCGGAATCGCGTTCCGGGTTGATGCCGGCTCGACCCTGAACGCGGTGAATCCGCAGGGCAGCAGCTTCGCGTCGAGCGCTACCCTGTACCGGTCAACCGGCGTCGCCGCCTGACGGTTGTAGACCTCGACGCCGCGCTTTATCGAAAGAAGCTGGTATTCCCTCTCGTTCCCGGCGCTGTCGAGTATTTTGAAGAGGTTATAGCTCTGGTAGCCGGTGTTGTCGGTGTATACGCTCTTCCATCCGCGCGGGAAGTCGATGTCGACGATTATCACGCCCTCGCGGCTGTGCACGTCGGTGTTTATCAGCGTGAAACCGAAGCCATCTGTTCTTTTCAGCTTCGATCTGAACTCCTCGCTTATGACGTCGCCGATCGCCTGCGCCTGTCTGAAGCGGTACGGCATGTCCATGTGGACCGCGTCGATCGAGCAGCCGCACATCGAGTCGTGCGGGTGATTCTTCAGAAGGTATTTTCTCGCCGTGTCGAAGAACGCGCGCTTGCCTTTCAGAATGCCGCAGAGCTCGCCCATGACGATCAGCGGAGCGGTCTCGCGCCATAGCATGGCTTCGGTCTCGTCGTTCAGCTTCTTGAGCGGATAATACGACGAGATCGAGCCGGTCACAGCGCGGAAATCCGGCTTGTGCGCCGTCTCGATGAGCTCGCCGGAAATGACCGGAAGCTCCCTGCCCTCAAGAAGTGCCGGGAATTCGTCGAGTCCGCCGAGCTCGCAGCCGCACTCCCTCACGCATTTCACGAACTCGGGCGTGTGCTCGTCGATTCCGGCGTGGTCGTCGGTGTAGTTTATGACGGCTATATCGCGGTCGGCGAGACGGTCGGAGAGAAATTTCGCCTTGTCAGCGGATTCATCAAATGAACGCTTGAAGTTTGCGTAGTTGTCCTTGCAGACGACGCACTCTGAGCCATCGGGCGAGCGCCATCTGAAGAACGTTCCGTTCGGCAGGCGGGTTATTCCGCGCCCTAAAAACGCGCCGTTTATACCGAAGCCGGCGAAGATCTGCGGCATGTCGGCGGCGTGACCGAACATGTCGCAGATGTAGCCGAACCGCCATGGCTCAGAGCCATACGCCCGCGCGGTGTTCTGACCGACCAGAAGGTTCTCGACGAGCGCCTCGCCCGAGACTATCAGCTCGTCGGGCATGCAATACCAAGGACCGACTCTGAGCCTGCCGCTCTTCACGAGCGCCTCGACTCTGGCGCGATTCTCGGGGCGTATCTCGAGGTAGTCGTCAAGGACGATTGTCTGTCCGTCGAAGATGAATCCGGGGGTTTCTCCCGACTCGAGCGAGTCGAGGAGTCTGTCGGTCATCTCGACGAGATAGTAACGGAAGCCCTGGAACTGGCGGTACCATTCGCGATCCCAGTGCGTGCTTATCTGGTATAAGAGGGTTTTCATTCAAAATTCTCCATGAGTGAATCTATATCGTTTTTTACACTGTTCTTTATCGACTCGTAGTCCGACGCGAGCGTGTTTGTCTGTCCGGTTATCGCCTTTCCGACGAGGTCGGCTGACTTTCCGAAGTTGAATATTCCGTTGAGGTCATAATATGAGCTGTCGAAGATGATGTCGAGGAGCTTTGACTGCGACTCCGACTCGCGCGCGACCTTGCCCTTCAGAGTGATCTCGTACTGCGCCGGTCTGACGTATTTCCAGGAGAGATACGCCATTGTCTCAAGTATGTTCCCGACTGCCTCGCGCTCCTTTACTGTCACGGGTATCGAGACGCCGCCGAGACACCACTGATTCGAGTAGGTGTGGTAGTCCTCCTGAGACTCGTCGAGCTTCGGCATCGGAAGCAGCACGTAATCGTCGGTCATCTCGCGGAAGCTGACTATCACGTGCGACATCGAGGTCGTCGCGAAGAGCGAACGTCCGTCGGTGAACATCTTCACGAAGTGGTTAATATCCTCCGGCGCGAGATGGGTGTCGTAGACATTCTCCGGATCGGTCAGCAGCTTTGAGAGCCGCTCGATAAGCCCGACCGACTTCTCGTCGGCGATGCTGACGGTTATGCCACCATTTCCGACCTCGCAGTACTTCTCGCCAGCGCCTACATAGAAGGCGTTCGCACCGACGCTCGACTCGAAGAC
>CAKSOR010000376.1 GCA_934477985.1 uncultured Eubacteriales bacterium | reverse complement strand
GACTCGGGCGGACACTACCTCGAGGGCACGACCGACATAACCCGTACCTTCGTCCTCGGACCTGTGTCGGATGAAGTCAAAATGCACTACACGCTGACCGCGGTCGGAAATCTCCGCCTGGCAAACCTCGTCTACCTCGACGGAGCCGCCGGATCGGCGCTCGACGTCACCTGCCGCGAGCCGCTCTGGGAGCACGGAATCGACTACCGCTGCGGCACTGGTCACGGCGTCGGCTATCTGCTGAGCGTCCATGAGGGTCCGAACCGCTTCCACTGGAAGAACGGCGACAAGAAGCTCGAGGTCGGAATGGTCACGACCGACGAGCCCGGCGTTTACGTCGAGGGCAGCCACGGAATCCGCATCGAGAACGAGCTCGTCACGGTAAAGGGCGAGCACAACGAGTACGGTCAGTTCCTGAAGTTCGAGAATATCACCAACTGCCAGATCGATCTTGACGGAATCGATACCGAATACATGGAGAAGTCCGACATAAAGAAGCTCAACGATTACCATAAGATGGTATTCGACACCCTTTCGCCCTACCTCTGCGAGCACGACAGGGAAAAACTCGCGTATATGACCAGAAATATCTGACAAACATTACGATTTTGCTCTTGACAAAACACAAAAAATGGTGTATAATAATTTTATTATAATCGATCAGCTGAACAAAAAAAGGAGCTTTTTGCCAATGAAACCATTCAAGCGCGACCTCCCGCGCGAGATAAAGGATCTCCGCGACATGGTTCTGACCTCCGCCGCTTTCTTCGGCGAGAAAGACCTGTACGTCTACAAGGAAGATAAAGAGGAAGTCCACTACTCATACAACCGCCTGCGCGACGAGGTTGAGCAGTTCGGAACCGCGCTCGACACGCTCGGCATCCGCGGCGAACACGTCGCCGTCATTTCGCACACCTCGCCGAAATTCACCGTGACTTACCTTGGCACGGTCAACTCGACCGGCGTCATTGTCCCGATCGACCGCGAGGTCTCGCCAGAGCAGATTGTCAACTTCTTGAACCGCGCGGAGTGCAAAGCCGTCGTCTATGAGGAGGAGCTGAACGGCGTCCTCACCGGTATGGCTGACAAACTTCCCGGCGTCCGCTTCTTCATCCCGATGAAGGGCGAGGACACCGTAGACTCAACTCTTCCGGACTCGCCGCAGGTCATGCCGTGGAACGATATGCTCGCGCTCGGAAAGCAGGCGCTTGACAACCACAACAACAACTATTACTTAGGCACGCTCGACCAGGAAAAGCTCTGCGCGATCCTCTTCACCTCCGGAACGACCGGAACCGCGAAGGGTGTCATGCTCTGCATGAAGAATCTGGTCGCGGCGGCTGACGCCTCCTGCAAGGTCGTGCCCTATGACTCGAAGACCCGTCTGGTCTCGGTGCTCCCTCAGCACCACACCTTCGAGATGACCTGCATGCACCTTGCGGTCATAAATCTCGGCGCTTCCGAGTACATCAACAACAGCCTCAAGTATGTTCAGCGAAACATACAAAACTACAAGCCCGACGCGCTCGTCCTGGTGCCGCTCTTCCTTGAGACCTTCTACAAGAAGATCTGGGAGAATATCAGAAAGAAAGGCATCGAGAAGAAAGTCCGCTCGGCTATGAAGTTCAGCGACACGCTTCTCAAGATGGGTATCGATCTCCGCCGGAAGTTCTTCGGCGAGATACTCGAGGCGTTCGGCGGAAACCTCAAGTCGGTCATATGCGGCGGAGCTCCGATAAGCCCGCAGATTCTCCGTGACCTCTATAGCTGGGGAATCGTCGTCTTCGAGGGATACGGAATCACCGAATGCGCGCCGCTCGTCGCCTGCAACCCGAACGGAGCGCCGAAATTCGGCTCGGTCGGAAAGCCGGTCAACCGCTGCCGTGTCCGCATAGACAAAGACCCGGTCGAGGAATACGGCGAGATAGTCGTCAAGGGCGACAATGTCATGCTCGGCTACTACAAGGACGACGAGGCGACAAAGCGCGCCTTCACGCATGACATGAAGAACTTCGAGAACAACTTCTGGTTCAAAACCGGCGATATCGGCTACATCGACAACGACGGCTACATCTACATCACCGGTCGCAAGAAGAACGTCATCATCCTGTCGAACGGCAAAAACGTCTTCCCCGAGGAGCTCGAGGAGCATCTCTCGCACTGCGACCTGATTGCCGAGTCTATCGTCTTAGGGCGTAAAAACGACGCCGGCGAGATCGTCATCACCGCGCTCGTCCACCCGAACTACGACAAGTTAGAAGGCAAGAACGACGCTGAGGTCGAGCAGACCATCCGTGACGCCGTCAACGAGATAAACCGCTCTCTTCCCTCCTTCAAGCACATGACCGAGGTCGAGATCTACAAGGAAGAGTTCGAGAAAACCACCACCAAGAAAATCAAGCGCTTCATCTACGAAAACAAATAATATTCCGGAGGAATGATAACAATGTACGAACAGTTCAAAAACATATTAGTCGACGATCTCTCGATCGACCCCAGCCAGATCACCATGGACGCGGAGCTCACAAAGGATCTCGGCATCAACTCGCTCGAGCTCGCTGACCTCATCCTTATCTGCGAAGATAAGCTCGGCGTCGAGATCGACGACAAGCAGCTCTCGAAGTTCATCAGCGTCGGCGATGTCGTGAATTATCTCCAGTCGCTTGAGTAAGCGATGAGGAGCGTCTCATCTCTCTCCTTCGCCCAGCTCGTCATGGAGACCATGAACGGCTCACGGTTAGCGGTCGAGGAGGAATTCATCCAGCACGGAAACACTTCCTGCCTGCTTCACAGCATCGCGGTGGCGTACTTCTGCTACATGATAGCAAAAAAGCTGCACTTTCTCGGTTTCCGGATCTATGAGCTCGTGCGCGGCGCGCTGCTGCACGACTACTTCCTCTATGACTGGCACATCGAGCCGAAGCGCAAGAACGGCATGCACGGCTCTCGCACCCCTTCACCGCCTTCTACAACGCGCTGTTTGACTTCGATCTGTCGGATGTGGAGCGAGACATCATAACCCGGCATATGTTCCCGTTGGTGCCGCTGATTCCGCGCTACAAGGAGAGCCATCTTGTCTCATTCGTCGACAAAATCTGCTCGCTCTACGAGGTCTTCGCGCGCAATCCATACCCGCTGCCTGAGATCAGACGGACGAAAAGCATGGTGCTCGCCGCGAATCTGGTAGTCGTAGCCGCGGTCTGAAATACATAGATTTAAGCTGAACAGCTTTAAATCAGCGTTTCATCAGACCTGTTCGATAACCCGACTTTAGCGTATGAAAATGGCGATGAAATCGTC
>CAKSOR010000375.1 GCA_934477985.1 uncultured Eubacteriales bacterium | reverse complement strand
GAGCTGCAAGACCGGCATCAGTCCGTTCGCGGCGAGCTTTTCGATGAGATCGAGCCCGAGTATCAGCCCGCCAGACGAGACAACGGCTGAATTCAGGTCGCCGCCAGCCGCCGCCATCGCGCTCATCACCGGTATAAAGCTGTCCATCACGCCGGTGAGGGTGAAGAGATAGTTCTTTACGAGAGTGAACATTCCCTCGACGACGCCGTAAAGCATCAGCATCAGGCAGAGCCCCGAGATGAAGTCGAACACTCCGGAAAGCCCGCTCTTCACAGTCGAGCGCACCGAGCTGATGACCGACGCCGCGACGATGATCCCGAGCAGCTTCGAGAAGGTCTTCAGCGCCGGACCAAGCGCCGCCTTTACGAGCTTCGAGACGACGCGGGCAAAGAAACCGACTCCGGTCTCAGAAGCGGTCGACGGATCGAAGATGTCGGTGGGGAGGTTCTCAAGCACTTCACCGGGCAGACTGTCGGTCACACTGCCGAGGTCGAAATCGTCGGCGGTATAGATTCCGGGATCGTCCGGGGAATCTGAAACATCACCGGCAGATTCCCGCGCGCCGCTATTCGCGGTCGGATCAACGGCAGCGCCACCGGATAGCGCGAAAACCGTGCCGGTTTCAGCGACTGACGCCTGCGAGTCTTCGCCCGGGTTCGAATTAAGACCAACGGTCAGATAAGCAGTGCTGCCAGCCCTTCCGCAGTCAGCGGAAATCCGGGAATCCGCGGTAGGGCGCAATTCCACGGCATCGACCGACCTTTGCCCGCCGGCATACGCGATTGAACGCGGATCGCCGTTCACGGTCAGCGCGCCAACAGTATCAGCGCCTGCGCAATTTTTCGCATTAGCGTCCGGAGTCGGGCGCAAGTCAGCGCCAACCGCAACGGCGAACGGGACGGTTTTCATCGGATTCCGCGCGTCACCGCCCCCGTTTGATTGCGTACCGGCGTTCACAGTCAGCTCGGTGACTGTATCGGCGTTTGCGTATTTTTTCGCTTTAGCGTCCGGAATCGAACACAAGCCAGTACCGCCTGCGACGGCAAACGAAACGCCAACCGGCTTCAGCCCGCCGCTGTACGCGATTGAACGCGAATCTGATTTGCCGGACTGTATGCCAGCCGCGTCACTGCCGCCGGCATACTTCCGCGCACAGCCCGCAATGAAATGAAGACCGGAGCTCCCGACCGGCGCTGCGGATTCGCCGGAATTGTCTGAAAATACCGGCACTCTGTCAGCGGCAGGTCTGAGGCTGGCATTACCCGCCGCGAATACCTTGCCGCCGTCAACGCAGGACATCCGCGCGCCTTCCTCCGTGAAGCTCCGGGCACAATTTCCATACGCCGCGGCAGCCGCGCCATTGTCACAGTCAAACCCATGCACGCCTTCCGCGGTTGAACGAAGCCTGAGATCAATGTCTGCCACGCGGAATGAATTCCGCATGTTTTCGTCCGCCGCGGCGGCTATCCCGGAACCGCCGGAATTCCGCGTGCCGCGCCCCGCCGTTGAATGCAAAGCATATCCGGACATCACGGCTCTGTCAGCGGCGATTTTTTCTTGCGTTCCGATTTCCACTATGGAACGCGGAACGGCGCTCTCTGATAACGAGGCGGCGCAGGAATTCCACGACATTCCGTCCGCGATGGCTCGTGAGGCGATTTCATTCGACGCCGACGCGCCGTCCGCGGACTCCGGTCTGCCGCCATCACTCGCGGCGACCGCTGGCATCAGCGCGAATGACAGCGTGAGCATGATCACAAGCCGCCTCATGACATCAGTCCTCCGGCGAGTCCAAGCAGCTCGCGCACCAGCGGCAGAGCCAGGATGATGATCTCCGCCTTCCCGACGAGCTCAAGCTTCGAGGCAATCGCCGATTCCCCGGCGTCTCGGCAGAGCTCAGCCGAGAACTGTACCGCGAGCGTCACGCCGAGCGCCTTTATGAGCGTCGCGAGATAACCCTCGAAGCCTGTCCCCTCGATCAGTTTCCGCGTCTCGCTCAGCACCGGGATGAACTCATACGCCGCCGCTCCGAACAAGAGCGCCGCCGCGGCGAGCGAGACTATCGACGAAAACTCGCTCTTCTGTCCCTTAAGCGTTATGACGGCGATCAGCGCGCAGATCGCCGCCCCGCAGTACTTAATCATCTCAGAACCCGAAGACGCTCCGGACACTGCCGAAAAGCGTCCCGATCTTGTCGACGAGCATCAGCATCACGATGACTATCCCGGCGAGTGAGACGAGCACCGCCTGCTCGTCCCGCCCGTATTTCGAGAGCAGCTGGTAGGCGATGCTGACTGTGAGACCTACCCCGGCAACCTTCAGAATCATACCGACATCCATATGTATCTTCAAGATGGACGGAAAGCGGCTCTCCGCCCATGTTTCCCACCTTTCCCTCAGCTTTTCAGACAATGGATTTGCCCGATAACCCAACCTAAGTGTATCAAATTGGCGATGTGAGTCAGCGATTTGATTGACAAGTCGGGAGAGTTATCGAACAACTCTGATAAATACGCGTTCACACACCGCCTGACAGATATGTTCCGCGCGAAAGAGTACAATCAGATCAGCAGTACGGCGAGCAACACTCCCGCGAGCATTCCGAACGTCCGGCAGAGCTTCGTTCTTTTCGCGAGCTCCGCGCGCTCCTTGTCAAGCGCCGCGCCGAGTGTTTTCTCGTAGTACCCGCAGCCGCTCTCCTCCTCGTCGGCTGAGCGGCTTCCGAGTCCCGAAAAGAATCTTCCGAGCTCGTCCGCCTCATCGTCGGTCAGGACAAGACGTGTACGGCAGCTGTCGAAACCTTCCCTGACGCCGAGTTCACGCGCGGCGAGCAGGAATCCGCAGCCGCTGAGCGTCTCATCGTTGTAGCCCTCGAGTATAGAATCGAGCGGCGCGCGGAAGTATCCTATCTGTGCCTTGATGTGACTTATCAGCTTAAGAAACGCCTCCAGCTGGCTTGCGCGCAGCCGATAGACTCTCGCCGCTGAAAAGCCGATCAGACTGCATGAGACGAAGATCATGAGACTCCCGACGACTGTAGACAATCGCTCACCTCCCCGGCGCTTCTGACATCGAACGTGTAGCATCTTGAAAAGCGGTTTCCGACCCGTTCGCGGGTTATATTTATGTAGTACGAAAACACATGATTCTCGTCGAGGAGCTTTATGCCGGGGCGGAGCAGCAGCTGCCGGAGTGATGAAGCGTGCGCGGTCGCGATGAACGGCACGCCGGTGTTCTGCGCTGAAAGGATTGCCTTCGCCTCGGAGAGGTCGCCGATCTCGTCGCAGACAATGACCTCGGGTGAC
>CAKSOR010000374.1 GCA_934477985.1 uncultured Eubacteriales bacterium | reverse complement strand
TGAGCGCACCCTGATTGTATATATCATGCTGAATAACAAGATGCCCGCCGTTCGCTCCCCATCTGTGCTCCGGTTCGTTCAGCAGAACCGCGGTCGAAAGGAATCCGTCGGTCGAGTATGACGCCGCGCGGATTACAGAAGCAATCCGCTCAATCATATCGGAGAGCTTTTTGTCATAGCCTGCCGCTAACAAATCGCACGCGCCTCGGAGCGATTCGAGCAGAAGCCCGTCCGAAAAGTGCGGTCCGCGGTGAGGATTCCCGGTTGTGGAATCCTTTTTTGCCGCGACGTTCAGGAAATTTTCAAGATAACCATCCCCTTCCATTCTTTCAAGAACATACGGAAGCATGACCGTCCGTACATTTTCAAGATAAGGTGTCCAAAAGCTATCTTTTATCTCTATTTCCGTGATAAGTGGGTATTTTTGCCGGTTCTGCATAAAAATTCTCCTCGTCTACTTGACTTTACAGCCAGGAAATGATATAATTTACGTAAAGCATCGCGATGCTGGTTTTATTATACCATGAAAAATAAGACTTGTAAACCTATGACGGCACTGAAAAGGTGGAAATTTCCTATATGATGAACATGATTTTCAAAAACACAGACAGTATCCGCTTCTCATCCGCCGGGAAATTTGTCGAGGGAGACGGAAGCGTTCATCCGCACCGGAGGCTCGAAAGCGTGGTTCTGCTGATCGGATGTTCCGGACGCTATCCGATAGCGCAGGACGGGCGCGAATATCAGCTCTGTGACGGCACATATCTCCTGCTCTTTCCACGCCATGAGCATTACGGAACCTCTCCGGCGAGTGGTGGGCAGTCACATTATTGGTGTCATTTTCTCGTTCCCGACGAGGACATTGGTTATCTGGAAAAATCCGCCGCGGATCGGATCTGTCTCCCCGAATATGGAAGGCTGAGCAATCCCGAGCGTTTCAAGCTTCTTTTTCATCAGATGATCGACTCGTCCGAGCGCGAATATAAGGACGCTGACTCAAGAGAGCGGATCTGCGGGATGTATGTAAGACTGCTGATCGCCGAATTATATGAAAACGCTCTTGAAATCTCGGAGTCCGAAAAGGACGGCGCGAAGAAAAAGCAGCGTTCGGTGGCTGCGAAGGTCAGGGAATATCTCCGGATTCACGCACGGGAAAACATCGGTGTCGCCGAGCTCTCTGGAATTTTCCACTACAACCCGGACTATCTGACGCACATTTTCCGGCTTGAATACGGCACGACGATCTGCGCGTATATAAATCTTGTGCGCACCGACGATGCGAAGAAAATCCTTATAGAAACCGACATGAAGATAAACGACGTCGCGCTCGCGGTGGGCTTCGGCGACGAGAAGTATTTCATGAAGACCTTCAAAAAACTCGTCGGCGTCACGCCGTCCGAGTTCAGGCAGTCACACTACAGGGTGCATATGAATATAAAATAGGAGTGCTTACACTGAAAATCTCGGAGAGGTTTTCTCACAGATGGCTACCTGGATTTTACTTGGAACGCCGATTGCCATTTGCAGTCCCACAAAGAAATCAGCCATGTGTAATATTTTCCAATTCTGAGCGGGGATGCTGGTCACATATTACTTGACAGCATACTCACCAATGAAGTCTACGGACGGGCATTTATTGTCGGGTGGACTGTGTTCGCCTTTTTGTCACCGATCATGGCATATTTCGCGTGGATAACAAGGGAGCGCGGACTGTTCCCGAAAATCATCGGCGCAGGGATTGTGCTTGTCTCGGTTTATCAAGCGTTCTGCTCTTTGACCATCTGCGGGTTTACGATTTTGTCATTGACGGCTTGCTGATCTATTTCATTTTCATAAAGAGAATTGACCGCCGCGAAACGTGAGCTCAGATCCTCTTCCTCGACAGCAATCTGCACAAATAACCGTTCCAATCTGTGTGCATACTGCCGATTTTCGGCGTTATCTGCGATTTTCTATTGCCAAGCGAACAATATTGTAGTATAATGAAATAACCATTCGAACGCTTGTTGAAAGGACACTCAAATGATGATACCGAAGCAGCTGCGCAAAATCTTATCCTATAAGCTCATTTTATTGACGTCAGACACATTGTTCTCCCTGTTCACGGCGACGGCTGTATCCGATCTGCTCGGGAAAGCGGCTGTCGGCGTTTCAGAAAGCCTTTGGAGCTCGGTTCTCCGGCTCGCGGTGATCGCGGTCTGTTACCTGACCCTCAAGGGCTTTTTTGGCTGTTTTGCGAAGAAACGCGAAGCCTTTTCAAAGCAGGAGCTCCGCTTCTCTCTGTACCGCGCCTTCTTCTCGATTCCTCCGGCGGACATATACGCGCTTGAGGACACCGGCGAAATACTCGAGAGCTTCCGCGACGATTTCAATAATTACACACAGCTCTGGTGCGATGTGATACCGTCCATGATAATGTCGGCGGTTTCGTATATCGTTTACCTTCTGTACGCCGGGCTCAGGAACTGGAAGATATGCGTCGTCATGTTTATTCTGTCGCAGCTCCAGATTATAGTTCCGCTTGTAATCGAGCCACACTTTTATGACAACTACGCCGAGGATCGCGAGTGCGAGGCAAAAGCCACGAACGCCGAGATTGAGGCTCACACCGCTTTCATGGACATCCGCATATTCGGGCTGAAAAAATGGTACACCGATTATCTCGCGAAATTCCAGAACGGCGCGGCGAACGCAGGCAAAAAGTACGAATATCTCTGCGGCGTCGGAACATCTCTCGAAACACTCGTGAATTCGGTCATAACATACGGCACATACGCCCTCATCGGTCTGTTTGTCTTTTCGAACCGGCTGTCGGTCGAAAACGCGGCTCTGATGATATATCTCTCCGGCATGATATATTCAGCGCTTCTTGAAACCTACCAGAAGATCACAGATCTCGCCGAAAACCGGATGGCGGCGGAGAGACTAAAAAAGCTGACAAGCCAGAGCTCAGCCGAAACGCACGATAATCTGCGCCATGCCGATTCAATCAGAATAGAGAATCTGACCGTGCGCGCTGACGATAAAACTATACTGGACCTCCACGACTTCTCTGTCGTCCCCGACGCTCCTATCGTCATCACCGGCGCGAACGGCTCGGGAAAATCAACGCTGCTGAAGGTGCTCGCCGGAATGATTCTGCCGGACAGCGGCGAAATCAGCGCGTCCGGCTCGGGTTCGGGCGTTTTCCTCGTTCCGCAGAAGGATATGAAGCTGAAGGAGACGGCGATGGAATTGGTTACGGAAAACGAGACCGAGAGCTTCAGAAAATACGCGGAAACCCTCGACCTCAAACCGGAGCTGCTG
>CAKSOR010000373.1 GCA_934477985.1 uncultured Eubacteriales bacterium | reverse complement strand
TGTGCTTGTAGTGCTCCGGGTCTTTCTGCGCCGCCATCAGCTCGTCGCGACTGACGCAGTTTACCTGAATCGCCTCGATTCCGTTTTTCGCGCAGGCACGGATGAAGCCGACCATTCTGTCCTCGTCGATTTTCGCCGACGGCAGCATGACATTCGCGATTGAGTTTGCCGCGCACTTTCCGAGATCCATCGCCTTTATCGACCTCAGAACGTCGGTCACTGACTTTATCTCGTGAAGTCTCGTCGGAGTGACGCCGTGCGAGATATAGTATCCGGCGTGCCGTCCGTTCGGCGTCGCGGCGATCAGCTTGCCCCACCAGATCACTTCGGTATACATGTAATAGCCCATCGCGAACTCCCCGCCGAAGAGCGTCGGAAGTCCTCTAGTCAGCCTGTAGAGGTCGGAGTTGAGTCTCGCGGCGAGCGCGTTTGACTCGTCCGAGCCGTCGCCGAACGCCGGTGACGACGCCGCGATATGCCGCAGTCCCTCGTCCTCCCAGTCGTTTTCGCACTGGTCAATCAGCTCGTCGAGCGTGCAGAGCTTTTTGTCAAAGCAGAGCCGTTTTATCGCGAGGAGCGAGTCGACTACATCTGGAAATCCAGCGAAATTCATCTGTTCGCGCGGATAGCCTGTTCCGCCGTCTGAGATGTCTTTCAGGTTCTTCAGCGGATTCACCATCAGCGCGGAGGTCAGACAGAGCGGCGAGACGTCCTTCCACGCCTTTCCGCCTGCCGAGTTCAGCAGCGCCTTCTGATTAATTATCTGCCCGGCGTTCGACAGGAAGATCGAATAAACCTCCTCAAAGCTCTTCGCGCCGGAAATCGGCTTGAAATCGAGCTTATTCTCCGCGATCTTTTCCTTCGGCATGTGGACAGTCCACTCAAGCGCGCGCAGGAGATTCGTGTATTCTCCGCACATAGGCTTATTGTAGTCGCCTATGACCGTGTCCCAGCAGCCCGAAATGACATAGTTTCTCGCCTGAGCGAGCGAGTAGCCTGCCGAGACCAGTGCCGGAATCATAGTGTCATCGTTTTCAAAGAGGAAAATGTTCTTCGATTTCAGAAGCGGCTTCGAGATGAGCTTCAGATACTCCTCCGACGAGCCCGAGCCGAAGCGGCACATCAGCTTCGGATAGATGAGATCAAGCTCAAGCGCCGACTCGACGAACATCCGCGTCACGTCGTTGAAAACCTCGTTTCCGTCCGCGTCTATGCCGCCGATTGTGATTGAGTTCTCGTACTCGTAATCGGCGTAGCCCGCCATGACCTTGTCATGGTCGACATGGCAGTCCCAGATCAGCATGAAGCGGCACATAAGGTCGTACATCTCATCCCTGCTGACACCCGCGGCGAGATTGCTTTCGAGGAGCGGTCCTATAAGGAGATCGGGACGACCGACCGAGTTGTAGCCGTAGCCCTCAAGGCTTCCGATCGCCTTGCGCATGAAAGCGAGCGTCACCATGCCCTCATAGAAGGTCTTAGGCGGATTCCAAGGAACACGCGCCGCGGTGTCGGCTATCAGTTCAAAATTGTGGATGTTCTCGGGATCTGTCTCAGTCTCAAGGCGTTTCTTTGCCGCGGCGGCGAATTTGTCGGCGATCAGCTTCAGAGCCTCAAGTCCGGCGATAGATGCTTCGACGAAATCGCGCTCTTCCCCGGTCGTGCATCTTGAAAGCGCGTCGACCGCCTCAGCGTGGATGCCGGAGAGCCCAACTTTGAATATCTTCGTCATCGGAATCGGCGTGTGTTCGGAGTCAAAGAACGGTCCGCAGGTCAGATAGAGCTTGTCGGACTGCGCGTGACAGAAGGTTTTCCACTCCTCCGGGAATCTTTCCCAGATGATGTGCGAATTGCGTTCGAAAAGCCAGCCGTTAGCGTGGTGACCGCCGCGCGCGTAGTGCCCGTCGCCGTAGGAAGCGACCGCGCCGGTCTCGAAGTAGAACGGCATATGGTCGAAGAGGTGCGGAACGAATTCCTCGGCGATTGTACTGTACTGCGCCGCCTTGAGCCTGTAAGCGTTCTGTCCCGGCTCGTTTCTGTCAAGCTCGTCGAGCTTTTCAAAGACTCTGACTCTGAGGTTCTCGACCGAACCTGCAAGCTCGTGCATATAGTAATCGCTGAGTGCCGCACGGAGCACTGAAAGATCTTTCATTGGATAACCTCACAAAACGGTAAGTATTGTATCGCAATAATTATACCATTTCACATCGCTTTTTTCAATGTACTATCTGTACAAAGATGGATTATCTGTCGTTCATATTTTAAAAAATCCTTGATTTCATGGCGTCAATGTGATATAATAAAGTAAAAATATGTCCGGAGTGCACAAGATGAATGCTGACATAAATATCAAGAATATCTATATTCATAAATATGTTCCGGAGGCGAGGGATTGGAAATGTCCGATGCCGCGCAATGAACATTTTCTTGCGTATCAGAAAGCGGGCTGCGTCGTACACACGATGAACGACGGGCGCGAGTTTGCCGCCGCGCCCGACACGGTGATCTTTCTGAACAACAAGGATGGCTATAACGCGCACGCGGTTGAATTCGGCTATTCCTTTGTCGCGAAACTCGTGCTCGAGAACGCGCCGGACTCATTTCTTATAGACTGTTCAGGCGACAACACGATGAGCGGTCTTTTCAACGCGATGTACAGCTGCCGCAATCTGAGACTCACGAGCAACTATTACAAGGCGCTCGGCACGGTCTATGAGATATTCGGGCTGATCAGCCGGTATGAGGAGAGCGAGTATATGCAGAGCTCGACCGAGGGCAAGCTCTACGCGGTGAGACTGGGCATTCAGGAGCAGTATTCCGACCCCTCGCTGAGTCTAGAGAAGCTCGCGGTAATAGCCGGGATGAGTCCACACCAGATGGGAATTCTCTTCAAAAAGAAGTTCGGCGTGTCGTGCTGGCAGTATGTCATCGACACACGAATCGAGGCGGCGGCAAAGCTCCTGCTCATGCCGGGTTACTCGGTAGGAATGGTCGCGGAGCAATGCGGCTTCCGGGACGTCTATTATTTCAGCAGGCTCTTCAGAAAGCACATGGGCGTGTCGCCAAAAGCGTACAGAAGCGGCGTGATATGATATAATAAAGTTGACAACGAGTCTCCAATGAGATATGCACAACCTTAAATCAGCGTTTTCTTAATTCTTGTCAACTGATATTGACAAAATCAGTCCATGGTGACGCTCCTTTCGAATTTTGTTTGGCAACTCCATTTTACAATACGCCACAGAAATAATTCGATACAAAAGGCAATAACAGCCAATACCCGCCTACGACAAGAACCCGCCAGCGGGGGATTTTTCTATAC
>CAKSOR010000372.1 GCA_934477985.1 uncultured Eubacteriales bacterium | reverse complement strand
GGAAATAAGTACGGTTCCCGGAGTGACAGGCGTTTACCTCAGCGGTATGTATAAGTATTCGAAGGCTGAGATTTCTGGGGATGGCAAGACTCTTACACTTCATTTCAACTTAAAATCTGCTGATACTGAAAAGACGTATGTTGTTGACTTCGGTCTGCCGATTGTATTTGAATCCACGGAGTTCAATATAGAGAACCCTAAAGAATCTATAGAAGCAATTTCCCTTGAAGCCGGATCTGAGATTCATAAAAAGACCGGAACATATGGAACTGCTGAAATTGCTGCTGATTTCTCGAAAGTCACATACACACTGGATAAGCCGTTTGACAAGAAAGCGACTATTCCGCTGTATATTAAGTTCAAGGGGAATACAGAAAAAAAGCTTTACCAGATTCATATGATTCCCGCCTCGAACGTCTACTACGAGGAAGACAAATTTGATACCAGCACAAGTGCAACCGCATGGACAATAGTTACCAGCATAACAAGCACGGATAACATTCAGGATACCGAAACTCTCGGTCAAGCAAACCACAACAACTACGGCTACGACAGCGCGTATGATTCGGATGCAAACTATTCCGGAGGCAAAGCCCTTCAGGCAGCAGTATATGTCAATATGCCTGTTTCAAAGCGTCCGACTGCAAAGTTCACTTTTGAGGGAACCGGATTTGACATTGTGTCTGAATGCTCCGACAAAACTGGTATGCTGCTTGTCAAGGTGGTTAACAAAAAGACAAATATTACAAAGCACGCATATTTGGTCGACACATACTTCTCTGGCGATAAAACTTATATGACAAAAGGCACAACCACGTATCAGATTCCGGTAGTTCGTTGCAATGATCTCGATTACGACGTTTATGAGGTTACAGTCACAGGCGTGATCTACAAAGGTGCTGGTGCAACTAAGACGGCTGTCAACGCGATAAGCATGGATTCTGATAATGACCTGTATTCAATGCTTGATACACTTGGTCTTTCCGGTGATGAACTTGACACTCTGGAGTTCTTATACATGGATGAGAACAGTGTCTTAAACGGCGGTACAGGAGTGGCAGATAACATTTCAAATGATACATTATGGCTCAATTCTGTCGCAACATACGCTGATGAAGTTCCTACATACAATGTATATCTTGACGGTTTCAGAATCTATAATCCTCTAAAGCCGAATGACGATGGTACTACCAGTACTCAATACGACTCGGATGAGAGCGAATTGCAGTATGTTTCAGTTCTCGGCACTTTGTTTGCTGATAACAGCAAATATGTTTATGTTGAGACCGATGGAAAGGTTGCCGCAACTCAGGAAAACATCACGAACTACACCAATAAAGGTCCGGAAAATGAAGTCTATATCGTTCCTGGAGCTGCTGTTGCAGTTAAACTTGAGGGAGCCGATATGGTTCAGATTTCTGCTAAATCGGTAGACGGTAGGACTGTTTACTTGAATGGAACAGAGATCAGGAGTTCAACTGAAATGTTCTATGATCTGACGACAACGAATGGATACTTGGTTATCTCAAATGATCCTAATAGCCCGGGAGTTCTTTCAATCAGCCAGATTAAGATGAAATCGGGAGTCTCGACCAACGCGATTTCTGAGTCTGAACACGACAATGTAATGAGAGCTATCAATGCAGTAATGTCAACTGTTCCTGTTGATCCTGAACCTGAGACTTTCGAACCCGATTACCTCTACGCTTACACGCTTCCTGTAACCTTCCGCCGTGTTGGTGCAACGATAACCGTGACTTCTTCGACTGAAAGTGGAATGGAAGTTTACATCAAAGCCGGAGAGAATGGAAAAGTTGAAAAGCTTGACCCGACCAACACCAGAATGGTACGGTGGGGAATCACTGACAAGTATATCTATTCCTTCAACACCGGACGCCTTAACCGCGGAGAATATACTTATTACGTCTATGCCGTAATGGATGGCGTGATGAGCGAGCCGATTCCGGTAAGCTTCGTTGTCCGGTAAGAAGTGTGATGAATTCATCAAAGAAAGGTTTTGAAAAATGAGAAAGAAATATGAGAAACCAATTGTTGAATTGGTCGCATTCGAAATGAGCGATGCAATCGCGGGATGCAATGTAATTGTTGAACCATATACACAAAGCGACGAGAATGCTTGTGAGAAGGATCCGATGGTTACATTCAGGAGCGATTGCGAGGTTCCACCAGAGTATAGTGACAAATATTGTTACTATACAGCTGAAAACAGCATTTTCACATCATAATTTTCTTCACGCCTGCTCGACCCTCGGGCAGGCGTGTTTTGCCATAACGAAAAATGAACCACTACAACTTCTCAATCGCATCAGTCCCATTCGAAGTTGATTCCGACCTGCCGATCAGCTTCTCGCGCTCGACATTATCCCCGCCAATCGCCTCCCCCTTACCAATGCCCGTCACTGTTACCACAATCACCGAAGTCCCCGCCCAAGGAAAATTCTTCACCGAAAGTGCGGGCAAACGCTTCTACCGAATCGAGAACGGTATCGCGGTCGAGCTGATCGACTACAACAAAAAGACCGTAATCATGCGCACGATCACCTTAAACAACTCAACTTTGGTCGGAGTCGATCACAACTACCTCCTCCCAAGCGGAATGATCAACGGCGAAATGTTCCTCGCCGCACTCGACCTGCCGTACATCCTCCTGAACTACAATCGTATCGTCCTCCACGCGGCGTCAATCGAAGTCGGCGGAGAGATCATCGCCTTCTCCGCTCCGTCCGGAACGGGAAAATCCACTCAGGCTCGACTCTGGGAAAAGTACCGCGGAGTCCATCAACTCAACGGTGACAAGGTAGCCGTTGGTTTATCCAACGGCATCCCGCACGCCTTCGGCTTCCCTTTCGCCGGAACAAGCGGAATCTGCCATGACTACGACCTCCCGCTCCGAGCAATAGTCTTCCTCCGCCAGAGTCCGGAAAACTCAATCACCCGTCTTCGCGGAGCGTCGGCATTAAAAGAATTCATGAACAACGCCTTCGGACACGAGTCGATCCCGTCATATCTCTCCCAAATGATCATATGTGCGTCGGAAATCCTCGCGTCGACTCCGGTCTATCTTCTCTCCTGCACCCCGGACGAACGCGCGGTCGAAACGCTCGAAAACGCTCTCAAGGAGTCAAAATGAAATATCAACAGTTTATAGACTATCTCTTTTACAAAAGCCGCAAATCCGGCGCGCCGATGTCCGGAACATTCGAGCTGACATCACGATGCAATCTCGACTGCCGGATGTGCTACATACACAAGCGCGCGAACGATCAGACGGCGATTCAAGGAGAACTCTCAGCATCAGACTGGATC
>CAKSOR010000371.1 GCA_934477985.1 uncultured Eubacteriales bacterium | reverse complement strand
ATCGGGGTCTCGAGGGGCGCGTGATAAACGTCTGGGCGTATACAAACTGCGACGAGATTGAGCTCTTCCTGAACGGCAGACTGATCGGAAGAAAGCCGGTCGAAAAGTACGGTCACGCCGAATGGAATGTCGCGTTCGAACCCGGTGAGCTGAAAGCGGTCGGCTACAGAGACGGCAAGGAGGTCGCACAGGAGGTCATACGCACAACCGGCGAAGCATACGCGCTGAAGCTTTGTGAGGAAACCGAGCCGATACACGCAGGGACGAATGAGATGGCGCTTATTGCCTGCACAGCCGTCGACAAGGACGGGAATCCGGTTCCGGACGCGCGCCCGGAAGTGAGATTTGAGGCAACCGGAGCGACTGTTGCCGCGACCGGCTCGGCGAACTTCGACCAGATTCCGCCGGACAGCGCCGAGCGAAAGATGTACGCCGGGCGTATAACCGTCGGTGTACGCGCGAAGAATTCCGGAAAAGCGACTGTCTACGCGTATTCCGAGGGGCTTCTGACCGCCGCGCTGGACATTGAGGTCTTGCCGAAGCCTGAGACTGCTGAAGCGGTTTCAAGCCCTGTCTCCGCCGACAAGGTCGAAGCCGGACATGTATAAAATCCGCCGCCGGACTGAATTCAGTCCGGCGGCGCTTTATATCCGCGAAACCGCGGTTTTGTGTTATTTCCCGTAATAAGCGTTAATCGCGTCGACCTTCGCCTGATCGACCGGAATCAGCGTCTCAATCGTTGACGCCAGACTGTCAGTCGAGCCGGAATCCAGAACTCCCATGACAAAGCGTCCAAGACCTCCGACCGGAGCTATCGAATTCAGATAAGCCATGTCGAGCGTCAGACCATCTCCGATTATCTGGAGCATCTTCGGCATGTCGTCGTTCTGCGCGAACTTGACCGACAGCGCCTGATCGAAGTAAACCGGACGTACATTCTCATAGCCTTCTATTGAAAGCGCCTCAACGACGAAGTGCGCAAGGTCGGTGTTCTTGCAGGTGATCGGAATTCCACAGTGCGGGTCGACAGTCGCTGTGACGTAATCCTTCTGGTTTTCATCGTATTTCGGAAGCGGGAGGACGGTGTAGTCGATTCTGCCCTCGCGGAACTCCTCGGTCGTCATGCACTGAAGCGTATGGTAGAAGAAGAGCGACTGACCGTTCAGGAACATCTTCGAGTCCGGCTCAGCTCCGGTGATGTACCCGCCCTGCGACGAGAGCAGGATGTCCCCGACCTTTTTCGCGGTGTCTATCAGCTTTTCGCGGTCGAAATCAAGCGTGACCTTACCGTCAGCGCCCTCCTTGTAACAGTGCAGGTAGGTCTGCTGGAAGCAATAGAGCTTGGTGTTCGCTGTCCAGCCGTAAATATCCTCTCCGTCGCGCTCGCCGTTTCCGTTCGCGTCGCGGTAGAAGTCCCTCACAAGCGAGTAGAACTCGTCGAGCGTCCATGTTCCGTCGTAGACCGAGGCATACGGCACATCAATCTTGTTCTCCTCGGCAAGCTTTGTGTTCATGTAAAGGCACCGCGCAGCCGACAGGCTCTTATATGACATATACGACGAGAAGACATGCTGCCGACCGTTGACCATTAGCTCCTCGTTCGCGTAGGTCATCCACCATGCTTCATCGAAGTGGTGATAATCGCTATCTCGCATATCGGCAAAATAATCGTTGAGCGAAAGCTGGAACATCACGCCGTCGTGTCCGCTGACCACCTCATATTCGTCGTCGCCGGACAAAACCGTCGTGTTGACATAGTTCTCGACGTCCATATTTCCAGTGCCGTAGATGATCGGCTCGAACCTGAAATCATATCTGTCCATCACGCTGTTTACCGCTTTATAAACCGCGTCGTTTATCAGGTCGCCGTTCTCCTCGTCAGCGTAGAAGAACGGAAGATTCGACTCATATGTCGCGAATCTGAATGAAGCGCCTTCGAACTTCTTGTCGGGCAGAAGCGGAGTCTCAGTCGTGACCGCGTCGGTCGTGTCGGAAGTGGTCAGCTCTTCCGGTGTTCCGGTATCGCCGCAGGAGACCATTCCCGAAAGCAGGGCAATCAGAAGTAAAACGCTTAGCTTTTTCATGATTTTCTCTCCTTTAAATTATAAAGTGTCGTCGGTTACAACGCTCTCGCTCTTTGCCCTCCCGGCGAAATCCGCGTCGGCAAGCGAGGTGTAGCGTTTTATGACCTCAATTTCAGCCGGGTCGTACGGAAATCTTCCGCCCGGTCTGAAGAGGTCGTGCTGCCATTTCGTGAAATCGAAGCCCTTTACGGCTTCGTAGCCGTTCTTTTCGTAAGCCTGCCAGATCGCCTGCGCGGGCTCGTTCGTGCCGTATTTTCCGGCGACGAAGCCCCAGTTGTAGCAGCCGATATTTTCCAGGAAATAAAGCGGGAAAATCTCCTGAACGCGCTGTCCGCCGCAGCGGTGAAGCCACTCGGTGTTGAGAGCCGGTCGACCTGTCTTGCGAAGCTGATAGATCAGTCTTATGTTGTCGTCATATGAGGCGTAGCTGTGGAAGCTGATGATGTCCGACTGCTCGAGCGCGAATTGCTCTATTTCGGTAGTCGCGCGGCAGTCCCTGAACCCGCGCCAGACATCGGCGCAGAGCGGCTGATCCGGGTTTATCTCCCGTCCGATCTCGAAGAATTTCGCAAGGTGCACAAGACTCTTCGACCCGCGTCCGTTCCCCGGCTCGTTCATCAGATTCCAGACTATGACCCGCTCGTCATGCGCGTAGATAGATATCAGCTCACGAACCATCTCATAGTATCTCGGCGCGACCTCCGGGTCGTCCAGAAGGCTGTAGCGGCAGTCGGTTCCGTGCGCGTACCAGGTTCCGAACTCGCGTCCACCGTGAAATCCCGGCTGCCAGGGCTGCTCGCCGAAGACCGCCGGTTGAAAAGTCGGAGTCCGCACCGCGCATTCGTTCGAAAGGCAGAGCATCGCCGAAACTCCATGCTTCCACGCCGATGAGAGATAGCGGTCAAGCCGCTCCATGAAGCCGTCGTGCTGCCTGTCCCAGACCTCGAACTCGAGAATCAGCCGCACCGAGTTGTAGCCAATCGACTCCATCAGCGCGAACTCGTGCTCGGCGGTCGCGAGCTTTTCATCGAATTTGTACTCCTGCCACTGATCTATGCGGTTCGCGCAGTCGCTGCCCATGTAGTTGCAGCCGCGTATCCACGGGCGGCTTCTGTACCACTCCCACGCGCGCTCCTTTGACCATTTTTCCATATATCTTTATTCCTCCACCGATTTTATGGAAACGCTGATTTAAGGTTGTTTTCACGCGAAAAAGCCCATAGATTCAAGTCTTTTTCGCGTGAAAACTCC
>CAKSOR010000370.1 GCA_934477985.1 uncultured Eubacteriales bacterium | reverse complement strand
GAGTTTGCCGAGTATCACGCCGATTTCGTCGCCGAAAACGCTTCGGAGCTTGAAAGACTTCTGATTGAATAATTCCTGATTTCCGCGGACAAACTATCCGCGGAAAGTTTTTTCTGGGAGGGATTTTCAATGGACATGGACGACAAGACCTATAAAAAATACGCCGAAAAACGCGCGGCAAAGTCGAATCTCGGTGCTGACTGCGCAAAGGCGTTCTTTGTCGGCGGGCTGATCTGCTGCATCGGGCAGGCGGCGGGCGATATCTACAAGGCGCTCGGGATAAGCGAGGAGAACGTCAAGGCGCTCATACCGGTGACGCTGATCTTCCTGGCGGCGCTTCTGACGGGGCTGAATGTCTTCGACAAGCTTGCGAAGTTTGCCGGAGCGGGAACTTTAGTGCCGATAACCGGATTTGCGAACGCGGTAGTCTCTCCGGCGCTCGACACGAAGGCTGAGGGATTTATTCTGGGAGTCGGCGCGAAGATTTTCACGATCGCCGGACCGGTCATTCTCTACGGCACGCTCGCGTCGGTCGTCTACGGCGTGATATTCTATATTTGTGAGAAGGTGTTATGATGTCGCAGAAGGGAATAATCCGGCTTGAAAGCCTTCCGTCCGTGCTGTCGACCGGAAATGTCGTCGGCAAAAAGGAGCACGAAGGACCGCTCGGGAAATATTTCGAGTCGTTTGACGAGACCGACACCTTCGGGATGAAGACCTGGGAGCAGTCCGAGAGCGAAATGCAGCGGCTGGCGCTCAACCGCGCGCTCGACTCGGGCGGATTCGGGATTCACGACGTCGACGCGATTTTCGCGGGAGACCTCATCAATCAGTGCACGTCGAGCGGTTACGGACTCGCGAACTTCGACGCGCCGTTTTTCGGGCTCTATGGAGCTTGCTCGACAATCGCCGAGGGAATTATGCTCGCGTCAATGCTCGTCGACTCGGGAAAATTCACCCGCGCGGCGGCGGTTACATCGTCGCACAATTGCTCGGCTGAGCGGCAGTTCAGATTCCCGCTCGAGTACGGCGGTCAGCGTCCGCCGACGGCTCAGTGGACGGTCACCGGCTCGGGCGCGTTCATAATCGGCGAGCACTCGCGCCCGCCATTCATCGCCGAGGTGCTCCCGGGGCGGGTGACCGACAAGGGTATAAACGACGCGAATAACATGGGCGCGGCAATGGCGCCGGCGGCGGTCGACACGCTGAAGCGCTATTTCGACGAGTCACAGAAGCGCCCGGAGGACTTCTCGGCGATAATCACCGGCGACCTCGGATTTGAGGGCAGCGGGATTCTGATCGACTTCCTGAACGGCGAGGGCTATGATATTTCAGACGTGCACAACGACTGCGGGCTGATGATGTTCGACCGCAAAGGACAGGACGTGCACGCGGGCGGCTCTGGCTGCGGATGCTCGGCGACTGTGCTGTCGGCTTATATTTTAAGGAAGATGCTCGAACTCGAGCTGCGCGATGTGTTGTTCATCGCTACCGGAGCGCTGATGAGCCCGGCGAGCCTTCAGCAGGGGCTGACGATCCCGGGAATCGCGCATCTGGTGCGTTTTACGATGTCGGAGGGAAACAATGGATAACGTAATGAACTATATCTGGGCGTTTGTCGTCGGCGGAGCGCTCTGCGTCATCGCTCAGATACTCATCGACAAGACGAAGCTGACTCCCGCGCGGATTCTCGTGACATATGTGGTCACAGGAGTCATTCTGACCGGGGTCGGAGTCTACGGAAAGCTCGTCGATTTCGCGGGCGCGGGAGCTACCGTTCCGCTGACCGGCTTCGGCTATTCGCTGGCGAACGGAGTAAAGAAGGCGGTCGGCGAGCGCGGACTCGTCGGAGCGCTGACCGGCGGACTGACGGCGACCTCTGCGGGTATCGCCGCGGCGATCTGCTTCGGCTGGCTGGTCGCGGTCTGTTTCAAAGGCAAGCCAAAAGGTTGATGATTCCCCGGCGAAATTTTTTTCGTCGGGGAATTATGAAGAAAATGAAAAAACTTTCGATAATCCGCTTGACATATCTTCAATTTTATTATATAATATAGTAAGTGAGTTTTTTGCAAAGAGGATAGTCATGCTTAAACGTTTCTTATCATATTATAAACCGCATAAACTGTTGTTTGCCGCCGACATGGGCGCGTCGCTGCTGATCTCGCTGATCGGCATCGTCTACCCTATGATCACGCGCCGGATGCTCAACGACCTGATCCCGAACCGCCAGTACCGGCTGATCGTCATCTTTGGTATAGCGCTGCTCGGAGTCTATGTCATCCGGATGCTTCTCAAATATTTCGTCCAGTACTACGGTCACGTGATGGGCGTGAAGATGCAGGCACAGATGCGTTCGGACATGTTCTGCCACCTCGAAAAGCTGCCCTACGGTTATTTCGACGACCATGAGACCGGCAAGATAATGTCTCGTATGACCAACGACCTCATGGACATCTCGGAGCTCGCGCACCACGGTCCTGAGAACGTCATAATCTCGCTTGTCTCGATAATCGTCTCGTTCGTCTACCTCGCGGGGATAAATATCTGGCTGACGCTGATAATCTTCGCCTGCGTGCCGTTCCTGCTTATAATCTCGCTCTCGCTGAGCGAGAAGATGCACTCGGCGTTCAAGAAATCACGCGAGTCGGTCGCGGTCATCAACGCGTCGCTCGAGTCGAGCATCGCCGGAATCCGCGTCACAAAGGCGTTCACGAACGCTGAGCGCGAGCGTGAGAAGTTCGAGGTCGGCAACGGAGAGTTCGTCGAGGCGCGCCGCGAGGCTTACAAGACGATGGGACAATTCAGCGCCGGGACTTCGTTCGTGACCGATGTCTTCAATGTCGTGATACTCATAGCTGGCGGACTTTTCCTCTACGGCGGAAAGATTGAGCTCGGCGACTACTCGGCTTTCATCGTATCGGTCGGGCTCTTTGTGACTCCGGTCATGACCTTCATCAACTTCATGGAGCAGTACCAGAACGGTGTCACCGGCTTCGAGCGCTTTGTCGAGATCCTCGACGCCGAGCCCGAGAAGGACAATCCCGGCGCAGTCGACATCGGCAGGGTGAACGGCGACATAGAGTTCAAGAACGTCTCGTTCTCCTACTCCGACTCGAAGGAAGTGCTCAACAACATCGACCTGCATATCGGAAAGGGCAAGACCTTCGCGCTCGTCGGGCCGTCCGGCGGCGGAAAGACGACAATCTGTCATCTGATTCCGCATTTCTACAACATCACCGGCGGCGAGATTCTGATCGACGGCAAGAACATAGACGCGGTCACCCTCGACTCGCTCCGCCGCAACATCGGAATCGTCCAGCAGGACATCTATCTCTTTAACG
>CAKSOR010000369.1 GCA_934477985.1 uncultured Eubacteriales bacterium | reverse complement strand
GGGGCGGGGGACCCTTTCCTTAAAAGGGTCCCCCGCCCCTCTGACTTATTTATCGTAAGACGGGTTGATAGCGAAGAAGTTTTTCGAGTTCAGCTGGTCCTGAACGTGGCGCAGGCATTCGCCGAAGCGCTGGTAGTGGACTATCTCACGCGCGCGGAGGAAGCGGATGGCGTCGTTGACGTCGGGGTCGTCGGAAAGGCGGAGTATATTGTCGTAGGTGGTTTTCGCCTTCATTTCGGCGGCGAGATCCTCGTGGAGGTCGGTTATCGGGTCGCCCTTGACCTGCAATCCGCCAGCGGAGAACGGGACTCCCGACGCAGACTGCGGGTAGACTCCGGTTGTGTGGTCGACGAAATAGTCGCCGAAGCCCTGCTTCACGATCTCCTCAGGCGAGAGACCGCGGGTCAGCTGGTAGACAATGCTGCCGATCATCTCGAGGTGTCCTAATTCCTCCGTGCCGATGTCGGTCAGCGCGCCCTTGACCTGCGCGTAGGGCATCGAATAGCGCTGGCTCAGATAACGCAGCGACGCGCCGAGCTCGCCGTCAGGTCCGCCGTACTGCGTGATGATGATCTTCGCGAGCTTCGGGTTCGGAGTCTTTATGCGGACAGGATATTGCAGTTTTTTCTCATAGCTCCACATATTTCATTCCTCCTCGCAGCAGCCCGGAAGCTGAGTCTCGGGCAGATTAGCCTCGGTCTGCCATGGCCACGGATCGTCAATCCAGCTCCAGCGGTCGTTCTGATCCTGCCCGGTCGGGGTCTGGCAGGCTCCTGCGCAGCTGTCAAGCTTCGCGCAGACCTGCTTGTAGGCGGCAAGCGCCTTCTCGTCGCCCGGATGTGTGTCGAGATAGAGCCTTAACTCCCACGCCATGAACGGGAGCGTCCACTCGTTGCGGTTCTGGCGGTTCGGACTACTGTACATTCCATTCTCCCTTCATAATCGTGCGTCCCTCAAACGGCTTGTCGAGCTCGGGGAACAATGTTCCCTGCCTCAGCGCCGTCTCGGGCGGATACATCGCTTCAAGCTCCTGCCACGGCACGTACGCCATCGCCGGCGGGAAACCTTCGGGAAGACGAAGCATCGAAAACTCCTGTTTCGTCAAATTTCATCAGCTCACTTTCAAAAAAAGTGTTGACCGGCAGGGGGAACTCCCCCGCGGATGACCTCCGCCGGACACGCTTTTGCCGCGCCCGCTGAGCACCGTCTGGCGCTCTGCCGGTCTGATGACATTATATTCGATAGTAAGTTTCGTGTCAGTTTCCACAAACCTGTGGACTGTCTGAAAAATACGGAAAGCGCGTTATTCCGTTCTCCCACGCCGGGAAAATGTCGGAATAACGCGCTTAAAATTTTATTCGAAATCCTCAGCCGTCAGGTCACGGTCGAGATAGCCCTCTCCGATATACTCGTTCGTTCCTGTGCGTCCATTGTACCAGACATGCCAGCCCTTTCCGTCAAAGAGCGCCGACGGCTTGTAGCAGCTCTCGCCGTCCCAGCTCCCCGCGTCGGGAGCGAGAATCGGATTGAGCTTGCAGCGCTTCCAGTTAGTCCGCCCGTCCGGCGAGAGCGCCACGCAGACACAGGCGGTGTGGATGTCGCGGTAGCCGATGTAGAACATCAGGTAGCCGAGATCGGTGTGAAGCACCTGACAGCCGCCGACGCGGTCGCGCTCGTACTCCTTTGCCGGATTCTTCACGTAGATCGGGTTGATCCTGTCCTTTACCCAGTTCACGCCGTCGTCGCTCTCGGCGAGCGCCAGAACGTTCGGCTCGAAGGTCTCGCCCGCCGCGTACCACATGCGGTACTTGCCGTTCTCATAGAGCACGCAGGGGTTCATGACGCTCATGCCCTCGAAATGCCGCTCCGGAATCAGAATCGGATCGTCGGACACGCGGGTGAAGTGGATGCCGTCGTCGCTCTCAGCCAAGCCGATGAAGCTGTAGCCGCGCGCCTGTCCGGTGTACCACATGCGGTATTTTCCGTCGATCTTCAGGATGCTGTGGCGGTTGATCCGCTCCTGCCAGCCGGTCGACGGATCGTTGCGGAGGGTTATGATCGGCTCGCCCCAGTGGATGCCGTCATCCGAGAAGGCGACCGCGAGCGACTTTTCGTTGCGGTAGGAGAAGTCCATACGGAATTTTCCGTTGTCCTTCCAGACATAGACGTCGAAGAGCGAGCCGCTTGACGGTCCTCCGTAGAGCGGGTTTTCGGGGTTTTTGACGAAGTTCTGCATTATCATTTCCTCTGTTCCAGATAAAATTTTCTATTCCACACGACGAGCTCACGCCGTGCGACCCCAGGCGCGATGTCCGAAGCCGCAAAGAAGTCGCGCTTCCCGATTCCTTCCTCGGTATAGAAGCACCCGAAGCCGCCGTCGGTCGGCGTTATCCTGTCGTATTTGCACTCGGTGAGCTTTTGTGTGCCGCGGTAGAGCGCGTACTTTTCAACGATGTCGCCGCCGTCGACTCCGCGCGCCCAGCTGTAGTCGTTCATTGTCTCGTCGTTGACCGCGAAATATCTTCCGCCGTCGAGCGGTCGGATGTAGTAAAGACGCAGTCCGGTTGCGGTCGCGTTCCAGTCGCTGTCGAAGATGAACGTGTCGCCGTTCTGGTCGGTCGCGAGCACATTTCCGTCGGTCATCCCGAAGACGCCGCGATAGACCTTTCCGGGCTCGAGATCGGCTCCGTCACGCGTTATGTAGTAGTCGCTGTAATCGTTCCCAGAGCCGTAAAGCCGACGATGCGCTATGACGACGCAGCCGTTCAGTTCATAGCCGCTGTCCCAGCCCTCGATCCAGCCTTCCGGCTTCAGGAAATATTCATCGGCGGTGAAGGTCACCGGAGTCTGAAGCTCAAGCGCGTTTCCGAGCGCCGTGCCGGTGGCGAGCATTCCCGCGAGTATGATTCCCGCGAATATCGCGTTGTGTGCCATAAATATCACTCCCTTTATGACAATTATAGCACATCAGCCGGACTTTGTCAAGAGATTTCCCTTACCATCGCGGCGACTTTTTCCTCCGCCGCCGGGAGAGCAGACGCTATAGACGACGCGAGCGATGAGGTGTCCTTCGCGTTGAGCGTCGAATTGTAGATTCCACGCAGGTTAAGGAAGGTGAACGCGTACTCGAAGTTCATTGTCCGGCTCGAGCGGATTATCTCAAGCATCCTTATCGAGTCCTCGTCGCGCATCGCCTTGCGGCTCAGGACTATGTCAAAATAGTCTACCGAGTCGGTTACGCTCGACTGGTAGTTCATCGCCTCGAGCAGGTACGCCGCCATCTCCTTCTCGGCGCAGATCTCGGGGATAGCCATAACGCTCGCCCAGGAGACGCTGAAGGTGTGCG
>CAKSOR010000368.1 GCA_934477985.1 uncultured Eubacteriales bacterium | reverse complement strand
GAGTTGATGAGCTCGAGAGCGGCGGTCTTTTCGATCGTGGTGTCGAACCAGGTGTTGGTCCACTTGACCTCAACGGTTGCCTTCGGGTTGACGCTGCGGACGCCGAGGGTGAACGCGTTGATTCCGCGGATGACCTCCGGGATCTGCATTGCGGCGACGTAGCCGATCTTGCCCGACTTCGAGTTGAGTCCGGCGACGATGCCGGCGAGATAACGCGCCTCGTATGCTCTACCCATGTAGTTCTCGGTGTTATCCGACTGGATGTAGCCGGTTGCGTGTCCGAAATAGACGTTCGGGTAGTCCTTCGCGACCTTCTCGACCCACTCGCCGTGACCGAAGGATGTCGCGTAGATTACGTTGTAGCCCTCTTCGCAGAGCTGGCGGAGAGTGGTTTCGCACTCAGCGGTCTCGGGGACGTTCTCGACGTAGTGGGTCTTGATGCCCTCTGCCTCGAGCGCGAGTCTGCCCTGGTCGTGAGCGTAGGAATAGCCGAGGTCTCCGATCGGTCCGACATAAAGGAAAGCGACCTTCAGGTCTTCCTTCTTGATCGGTGCGAGCTTGCCCTTCGCGCTTTCACCGCATCCGGTGAGGCAGATCGCGGCAAGCATGGTCAGTGCGAGCAGCAGCGAGATGATTTTTTTCATGTTCTCTTCTCCTTAAATTAAAGAATACAGGCTGGTCGATCAATTCTGACCGATTCTTTGAACTTCGCCTGAAATATTAAACAGGCAATCTGAGAAATATTGCCTGTTGTTTACATTATAGCAGATTTTTCGCCGCTTGTCAAGTGTTCGTGACGATTTTTTGAATTTCAGGTAAATTTTCGGTGGGTTGTTGAAATTACTTTGCCGAACGAAGCCGTTTTTTGTAAGCCGATGCGCATAACGCCGGCGTTTTATGGCATTACTTACAATATACTTTCCTGCCACCGGCTGTTTATGCACGTTTGTTACGAAATGCGGATTTTTTCGCGAAAGGTATTTGATTTTGTCGGAAAGTGTGGTATAATGTATATGTCAATAAGTTTTCAGCGGAGGTTCGCTGTGGCAAACTACCGCTTTAATTGTTATTTTGGAGGATGAAATGAACGAATCTAATCTTGGTCAGCTTCAGCACGACTGCGACCTCTGCGTCATCGCCGCGCCCGGCACTGAAAACATCGCCGGTCAGATCGACTGGTACCTGAAACAGTGGCACGCCACCGAATCGACTTTTGTAGCGAACAGCGAGGTCATCCGCTTCGGAACCGGCGAGGCGAAGGGACACATTCTTGAGAGCATGCGCGGAAAGGACGTCTATATTCTCTGCGATTGCTTCAATTATAATGTCACCTACGAGATGTTCGGCACGCAACAGCGAATGAGCCCCGACGACCACTTCGCCAACCTCAAGCGCCTCATCGGCGCGATCGGCAGCAAGGCTAAGCGCATCACCGTCATTATGCCGATGCTCTATGAGGGTCGCCAGCACAAGCGCACCGCCCGCGAGTCGCTCGACTGCGCGATGGCGCTTCAGGAGCTTACGTCGATCGGCGTCTCGAACATCCTCACCTTCGACGCGCATGACCCCAGAGTCCAGAACGCGATTCCGCTCGCAGGATTTGACGACGTTCACTGCACCTATCAGATGATCAAGGCGCTCTGCAAGAACGAGCCCGATGTCAGACTCGACCGCGATCACGTCGTCGTCATCTCTCCCGACGAGGGCGCGATGGGACGCTGCATGTACTATTCGACGATTCTCGGAATCGATCTCGGTATGTTCTACAAGCGTCGTGATTACTCGGTCGTCGTCAACGGCAAGAACCCGATCGTCGCGCACGAGTACCTCGGCCGCGATCTGCACGGCAAGGACGCCATCGTCGTCGACGACATGATTTCGTCCGGCGGCTCGATGCTCGACGTCGCAAAGCAGCTCAAACAGCGTGGCGCGGAGCGCATCTTCGTCTTCTCGACCTTCGGTCTTTTCTGCGAGGGACTTGAGAAGTTCGACGCGGCTTACGCAGCCGGAGACATCACCAAGGTCTTCACGACCAACCTCATCTACCAGTCCGATGAGCTCAAGTCGCGCGAGTGGTACGCCGAGGTCAACATGTGCAAGTACATTTCCTACCTCATCGACACGATCAACAAGGGCGAGTCGATCAGCGAACTCCTCCGTCCGATCAACCGCATCAACACTTATGTCGAGAATTTCAAGCGCGAACAGGCTGAGCGCGAGAAGGCAGCTCGTTCATAAATTGTTTACGCATATTTTGTGTAAAATCATTCTTTCCTCTTGACATCTGCGGCAAATTATGGTATAATTTAATCAGACGAAGGACTTCGTCAAAAAAATTGAAAGAAAGGCGGCGACGCGATCATGAATAATTCTAATTACGGCGCTGTCTTTTTACTCTCGTGAGACGAGACACGAGAGGATGGAATGAACGTTCTATTTTTATTCCTTTCTTGCAAAGGGCGCGTCGTTCGCGACGCGCCTTTTGTTATTGGAGGAATTTTATGAAGCGTTTGTTAAATTTGCTTGCAAGCGGGATGAACTCGCGCGTTTATGAGGGTCCGATGACGGTCGTCTGGAACGACAACTGCCCGCCGACACCCGATCGCTCGCCGGTCTACTACGACGACCGCGGGGTCGGGTATGAGTTTTCGCGGACCAACAGGCGCGAGCCGCTTCTGCCGACGATCGTCGCGCAGATTCCGGTCGCGCTGCTCGGGGTGTACGAAACGACACAGTTTGAGGATGAAATAATTCGGGTCGCGGCGGCTGATTTTCTGCTCCGCGAGTTCGGGCGGTTCTTTGACGAGCCGAATTCCGAGCTTGAGAATCGCGCGCGTCCGGTTGAGGAGAATGGGCGGTTCTATGTCTACAAGCCGGGCGGGGAGGTTCTGAAGCGGAATTCGGCGTTCTTTTCGGTGCTTCCGGCGAAGGATTACCGGAACGCCGGCGGGACAAAAGTTTGCGTATTGCCCGAGGGTGAGATTCCGCCGCACAGGCTCTGCTTCTGCGTCAGGATGCAGGTTCAGCTGCCGATTAAGTCCGACGCGAAGACGCTCAAGAAGGTCGCGCGGATGCTCTGCACGATGCTTCCGCGGACGGTTTCGGAGTTTATCGGCGGTTTTGACCGCGAAAAGCTCAAAGAAGCGGTTGAGCTCGCGAGGCTGCAAGCGGCGATTCGCGCTGAGATGGCTGAAAAGGGGATTGCTGCGTTTGTCGCGGATGGGGCGATTCTGCCGCGTCAGGGCGATTCCGGGCTGCCGATGGTCGGGGCTCTGCCGTTTCGCGCTCCGGATGAGTTGGACAATAGTTTGCGTGAGCCGGACGCGGTTGTGCTCGCCGGAGTGCGCGGGCTCGGGATAAGAG
>CAKSOR010000367.1 GCA_934477985.1 uncultured Eubacteriales bacterium | reverse complement strand
GCGGCATAGCCGCGCCCTTGGAGATGGGAAAACATAGATAGAGTCATAGTGGTAAGCAAAAAAACGGACGCGTGCCGGCAGGCACGCGTCAAAAATGTTATTACAGAACCTTCGAGAGAAATTCCCTTGTTCTCGGGTGTTTCGGGTTTGCAAAAAACTCGGCGGGGGAGTTTTCCTCGAGGATCTTGCCCTCGTCTATGAAGAGTATTCTTGAGCCGACCTCGCGGGCGAATCCCATCTCGTGCGTGACGACGACCATCGTCATGCCCTCAAGCGCCAACTGCTTCATCAGGTCGAGTACCTCGCCTACCATCTCGGGATCAAGCGCCGATGTCGGCTCGTCGAAGAGTATCACCTCGGGGTTCATCGCGAGCGCTCTGACTATCGCCACCCGCTGCTTCTGTCCGCCTGACAGTGTCGACGGATAGACATCGGCTTTGTCCTCGAGTCCGATGCGCTTTAAGAGCTCGATTGCCTTGTCGTGCGCTTCGCTGATTATCTGCTGCTTGGTTTTCTCGGGCTTTTTTCCGCCGAAGAGCGCCTTGAATTTCGCTTTCCGGAGCTCGGCGAGACCGATGTGCACCGGCGCGAGCATTATGTTCTGCACGACCGTCTTGTTGTTGAAGAGGTTGAACTGCTGGAAGACCATGCCCATATGGCGGCGGTGGATATTGATGTCGACCTTCATGTCAGCGATGTCGACTCCGTCGAAGATGATGTGTCCGGAGGTCGGATCCTCCATGCAGTTTAGGCAGCGGAGAAATGTCGATTTTCCGCTTCCGGAAGGTCCGATGACGCAGACTATGTCGCCTTTATTTATCGTCGTACTGATGCCCTTGAGGACCTCGAGGTCACCGAAGCTCTTCTTGAGGTCGATGACGTCGATCAGTTTCTTGTTTTCAGTTTCTCCGGTCACTGCGCTTCAGCCCCCTTTCCATCAGCTTTATGCCGAGCGAGATCAGCATGATTATCAGAATGTAGATTATCGCCATCGCGAGGTACGGCACCATGAACTCATACGAGTTCGTACCGATCATATTGAACGCGACGTAGAGATCCGCCGCGCCGACGAACGACACGACCGAGGTCTCCTTGATGAGCGCGATGAACTCATTTCCGAGCGTCGGCAGGATGTTCTTAACCGCCTGCGGGATGACTATCTTCATCATCGTCGTTGCGAACGAGAGTCCGACCGCGCGTCCGGCTTCCATCTGTCCGCCGTCGACCGACTGAATTCCAGAACGCATTATTTCGGAGATATACGCGCCTGAGTTCAGTCCGAAGACGATCACCGAGACGTTGACGCCCGACATGTTGACTCCCATCAGCGGCAGCATTACGTAGTAGAACAACAGCAGCTGCACGACCATAGGCGTTCCGCGGAAGAATCCGACGTAGAAGCTGCATATTCCGTTCAGGACGCGGGGAAGGGTTTTGTATTTCGGCACGACTCTGACCGTCGCGATCAGCGTACCGATCACGATTCCGATCACAAGACCGAGAACCGCGATTATAATTGTGTTCTTGAGTCCGACGAGCACCCTTGTGTAGCCGTTTGAGTTGATCAGCACGTCGAGGAACTTATCGAGCTTGCGGAAGAATGAGGATGACTCAAGGAGCTTCTCGTTCTTTATTACCGCGAGGAAGAGATCATACATTATTATTTCCTTACAGAGCGGCATGCTCCATTAAACAGTCTCTCCCGGCAGAGGAGGTCGTCTCTGACCTCCCGCGGGAGAGCGCTTTTCTTATGTGTCTGACTTACGCGAGCTTGTTGAACGCCGCGGTGATGGCTGCCGCCGGAGCAGAGTCGATGATGACGTAGTTTATGTTGCCGTTGATGATGTCCTGGACAGCGAGCGAGCCGTTCTTGTACGCGTTGCATGTTACAGGATAGCCGTCAAAGCCCCAGTCAGCGTCGCCCTGGACATAGAACTGACCAGTGGTGCCGCTCTGGACGCCGATCTTGGTGTTGGTGTCCTTCTGGTTGAGGATAGCAGCGACATCGTCAGCGTTCTTGCACGCGTCAAAGGTGGTGTCGTCAGCCTTGACGATCAGCTTCTGGGATGCCGAGTAGTAGGACTTCGAGAAGGAGACATACTCTTCACGGTCAGCTCTTACGGTAAGACCCGCCATAGCGATGTCGCACTTGTGCTGACCGACCGAGAGGCAGACAGCGTCGAAATCCATGTTGTTGATGACGAGTTCCATGCCGAGCTCGTCAGCGAGGAGCTTTGCGATCTCCATGTCGATACCGACATACTTGTCGCCGTCCATGTACTCGAAGGGCTCGAAGCCGGCGTTGGTAGCGACAACGAGCTGATCCTTGGAGGTGTCGAGCTCAGCCGAGGTAACGGGGTTCGGAGTGCCGTCGCCGAAGTAGTTGTTGCAGATCTTGTCGAAGGTGCCGTCCTTCATGATCTTCTCGATGAAGGCGTTGGTCTTCTCGAGGAGCTCGGGCTGTGCCTTGTCGACGCCGAAAGCGTATTCCTCTTCGGTGAGGTTGATGTCAATGACCTTGACTGCCTGTTTGCTGCCGCCGCAGGACGCGAGGCAGAGGGCGAGCATCGCTGCCGCCATGATGAGTGCGATTACTTTTTTCATGATGTTTTTTCTCCTTTGAGTGATTTTGATTGCCAAAAAGGTTATGCATATATATTACACCAAAATGCATAAAAATGCAATATGCAGAATTCATCAAATTTCTTATCATTCAATGCGATATTTTGTGCCCTTGGGCGTATCCTCCAAAATTACGCCTTTTTCGAGGAGTTCTGCGCGTATTTTGTCGGCTTTCGCGTAGTCCTTGGCTTTTTTTGCCGCCATGCGCTCGGCGATTTTTTCCTCGATCATCGCGGTGAACTCGTCGTCTGCCTTTTCTTCGGGGAGGAAGCCCATTAAGGAACAGAGTTCGGTGAGTGTATCAAGCGTATATTTCGCGGACTCGGCCGAGCCGTTCGACGAGATGAGTTCATTGGCGTCGCGGACGAGGTCGAAGATCGCGGCGATTCCGTCGGCGGTGTTGAAATCGTCGTCCATTGCCTCGATAAAAGCGGCCTTGCGGGCGTTTACCTTATCGGCGGTGTCTCCGATTTCTCCGGCGGGAGCGGTTTTCAGGTAGAATTTGAGGTTCTCGACGCAGTTTGTGATGCGTTCAAGGGCGTTTTTTGACTGTTCGAGGATATTCGCGGAGAAGTTTATCGGGCTTCTGTAATGCGCGCTGAGGATGAAGAAGCGGATGACCGGGTAGCCGTACTTCGCCGCCGCGTCGCGGACGGTGAAGAAGTTGCCGAGAGATTTCGACATCTTGGTGTTGTCGACGTTGATGTAGCCGTTGTGCATCCAGTAGTGCGCGAAGGGCTTGCC
>CAKSOR010000366.1 GCA_934477985.1 uncultured Eubacteriales bacterium | reverse complement strand
CCGTCGCAGTAGTCGTCGCGCATGAGCTTCGCCTTGCCGTCGACCATAGCGATCGCGCCCTCGTGGCAGGCTTTGGCGCACGCTCCGCAGCCGTTGCATTTTTCCTGATTGATCTCAATAATTTTTCTTTTCATCATGAGTTCCTCCTTGGGCAATACCGCGCAATTCACGGCTGACGCCTTAAGCGCGCATCTGCTTGCATTCTTTTCACCAGTTGCTACGCAACTGGTTCATACTTCACAAAAATTCTTGACAGGGGCGGTATCCCTGCACCAGTTGCGCTGCAACTGGTCGAATTCTTTGTATCGTCTGACGAAATAATCTGACGACTTGCGGAGCAAGTCGTGCGCATCCTACGCACTTAGAATTGTGCGGTATTGCCCTTGACTTTCTGATAATATTATAGTATAATATCAGTGAAAAGTCAGTTGAATTTTCAACGAAAGAGGTTTTTTATGAAAGAATTTTTTTCCGTCATCCTGTCCTCACAGCTTTTTTCGGGGATCAACGAGGGCGAGCTCTCCGGGATGCTCTCCTGTCTTGGCGCGCGCAAAGAGAGCTTTCCGAAGGATACATTTCTGATGCGCGCCGGAGACCCGGCGGAGTCGATCGGTTTTGTGCTGTCGGGGAACGTTCTGGTCATTCAGGAGGACATCTGGGGCAACCGGAATATCCTTTCAAAAGCCGGACCCGGACAGACCTTCGCCGCGGCGTACGCCTGTGCTCCGGGCTCTCTCCTTAATGTCAGCGTCTCAGCCGAAATCACGGTCACCGCGATGTTTCTTAATGTTCGGCGCGTTCTGAATGTCTGCCCATCCGCCTGCCCGCACCACAACCGGATCATCAGGAATCTGATCGGCGAGCTCGCCGCGAAGAACCTGCGATTTGGCGAAAAGCTGACCCACATGGGACAACGCACCACCCGCGCGAAGCTGATGTCCTATCTCTCCGCCGAGGCCCAGCGGCTCGGGAGCTATGAGTTCGACATTCCGTTTTCAAGGCAGCAGCTCGCGGATTACCTCGCGGTTGAGCGCAGCGGTCTGTCACTCGAACTCGGAAAGATGAAGAAGGACGGGCTCCTGGATTTTCACAAGAGTCATTTTGTGCTGAAGGTGTAGAGATCCCTCAGAACCGAACCGCGACCCGCGCGAGCGGCAAAGCCATACGCCGGTGAGCTGTTGACCGACAGGAATATTAAATTATTTTTTTCACGTAAAAGCGTTTTTTCACTTGCTTTTTTGCGTAAACTGTGCTATAATTGACTCATCATCTTCAAAGAGGAACACAAAATGCAATACCGTACACTTCCGCACACCGGCGACAAGATCGGTGTGATCGGCATGGGCTCGTCGGTCATCGGCGCGCGCCCCGAAGCCGAAATCATAAAGACAGTCCGCGCGGCTCACTCGCTCGGCGTCAATTACTTTGACATGGCGGGCGGGCACGCCACGATCTTCGACGCCTACGGAAAGGCGCTCGAGGGCATCCGCGGCGAGGTCTATCTGCAAGTCCACTTCGGCGCGGACTACACCTCCGGCGAATACGGCTGGACTACCAATCTCGACGAGATCAGAAAATCGGTCGCGTGGCAGCTCGAAAAGCTCCGCACAGATTACATCGACTTCGGCTTCATCCACTGCCTCGACGAGGAGAGCGACCTCGTAACCTACACGAAAAACGGCGTTCCCGACTATGTCAAGGAGTTGAAAAAATCAGGCGTGGTGCGCCATATAGGACTCTCGACCCACTCGCCGAAGCTCGCGAACATGGTGCTTGACCTCGGGATCATCGACGTCATAATGTTCAGCATCAACCCGGTCTACGACTACGGACGCGGCGATTTCGCGATCGGCGAGAGTTCAGAGCGCGCCGGGCTCTACGCGCGCTGTCAGCGTGACGGCGTCGGAATCACGGTCATGAAGCCCTTCTGCGGCGGACAGCTTTTAGACGCGGCGCAGTCGCCGTTCGGAGTCGCGCTGACGAAATTCCAGTGCGTCCAGTACGCGCTCGACAAGCCGGGAGTTATCGCGGTTCTGCCGGGATTCGGAAGCGAGGAGGAGATGCGCGAGGTGCTCGGATTCTTCGACTCGACGCCCGAGGAGCGCGATTACTCGGCGATAAGCGGCTTCGCCCCGACTGACGCGATGGGAAAATGCGTCTACTGCCGCCACTGCCATCCATGTCCCGCCGGGCTCGACATCGCGCTGATAAACAAGTATTACGATCTCTCGCGACTGGGCGACAAGCTCGCCGCCGGGCACTATCACGCGCTTGAAAAGCACGCCGGAGACTGTGTTTCCTGCGGTCACTGCGACTCGCGCTGTCCCTTCCACGTAAAGCAGAACGAGCGGATGGAGACTATCCGCGATTATTTCGGAGGATAAAATGACAATAGCTGAAATCACCACAAAAATGATTGCCTTCTCGAAGGGCAACACGCATGACATAAGCCACCTGCTCAAGGTCTGGGCATTCGCAAAGACGATCGGCGAGTCGGAAAAGCTCGACGCTGAGACGCGGTTTATCCTCGAGGCGACCGCGCTCGTGCACGACATCGCCTGCCCGCTCTGCCGCGAAAAGTACGGCAACACCGACGGCAAAAACCAGGAGCGCGAATCCGACCCGCTTGTGCGCGAATTCTTCAGGGATTCCGACCTCACTCCGGCGCAGATCGACCGGATCGCCTTCATCGTCTCGCATCATCACACGTATACAAATGTAGACGGCATCGATTATCAGATCATGCTCGAGGCGGACTACCTCGTCAACGCCGACGAATCGCATTTTCCGAAGGAAAATATCACGAACGCGCTCGATAAAATCTTCAGAACCGAAAGCGGAAAAGCTCTGCTGAGGTCGATATATTTCGATTAAAACCGAAAATTCTCTTGACAGAACGCTCAGACCGTGATATAATACCAGTATACTTTAGTCTGAGAGGTGGTAGTTACGAAGCGCTGCATTGCAGTGACCGGAATCGTTCAAGAAAACTCACATTTGTAGGAGATAAAAATGATTCCGGAAAAAGTATATCCGCGTTCGGATGACAGACAGATCGTCTATCTGCGTTCGGTCATAACCGACCCGTCGATCGAGGTCGGCGAGTACACGATTTACAACGATTTCGTGAACGACCCGCGCGATTTCGAGAAGAACAACGTTCTCTACCATTATAAAATCAATCACGACAAGCTGAAGATCGGCAGATTCTGCTCGATCGCCTGCGGCGCGAGGTTCCTCTTCACAAGCGGAAACCACTCGCTGAAGTCGCTTTCAACCTACACCTTCCCGATATTTTTCGAGGAATGGGAGCTCGACCGCGCGGACATAACCTCCGCGTGGGACAACAAGGGCGACATCGTCGTCGGAAACGACGTCTGGATCGGCTTTGAGG
>CAKSOR010000365.1 GCA_934477985.1 uncultured Eubacteriales bacterium | reverse complement strand
CTTCTTTTCGTAGTTCGTGAGTTCGACAAGCGGCGTCTTGCCGATGAGTTCGGTTACATTCTTGTAGATTTTCATGATATTATCTCCTTTTGTTTCTCAGGTGGTCTATAACCTACCAAACCTACCTGCTTGATGGGTATTATTATATCACACCAGGAAGGATTTGTCAAGTAGTTTTACGAAAAAAATCGGAATTTTTGAAAAAAGTCGGTTTTGTCCATATGAAAGTCAATTGCGTGTATATGAATCTCCGGAAAAATGTGGTATAATATTGTATCTCATTGATTGGAGCAGAACTCGTGGCATACATTTTACTTGTTATATCCATATCGGCATCTACGGCAAGGTCGATGCTCTCGAAAAAACTCAGCCGCTTCACATCTGAACTCAGCTCGTTCGGGCTCGTAAACAGCGCGATTTCGGCGGCGGCGTTCCTGCTGATGATCATTTTCGCGTCGATACGCGGGGCGGACATCTCGGCGGCGACGGCGGTAATGTCGGTTTTTTACGCGGTCTTCACGACCTCGTCGCAGCTCTTCTATATGAATGCGATGGCGAGCGGGCGGGTCTCGGCGGTGACCTTCTTCTACTCGTGCGGGTTTCTGCTCCCGACTCTCGCCGGGCTGTTCATATGGAAGGAAAGGATTTCGCCGATTGGCGCGCTCGGAATGGTGCTGCTGATCCCGGCGCTCCGGCTCTGCGCGAGCAGGTCGGACAGTGGCGGCCCGGGGCGGAAGTGGGTGGCATACGCGCTGCTCGCGACGCTATCGTCAGGCGCGGTCGGGCTGATTCAGAAGCTGCACCAGAGCTCGGAACACAAAGCCGAGCTTGGCGGTTTTCTGCTGCTCGCGATGGGAATCTCGCTCATTCTGTCGCTTGCCATCGTCTTCGTCGGAGCGGGAAAAAGTACCGTCACGTCTGGAAAAAATCAAATCCAAGCGACGGCGGGGGAGATTGGCCGCGCGGGATTCGTCAGAGCCGCTTTGTGCGGGTTATGTCTCGGGGCGGCGAACATTCTCAATCTGACTCTGACCGGAATCATCCCGGCGGTGATATTCTTCCCGGTCTTCAACGGCGGCGTCGTGCTGGCATCGACAGCGCTCGCGCGCGTCATCTGCGGCGAAAAGGTCACGAAAAAACAGGCGCTCGGACTGCTTCTCGGTCTCTGCGGAATCGTGCTTATCGCGCTGAAATAAGTCACGCCCGGCTCGTGAAAGCGAGTCGGGCGTTATTTGCAACACATGTTGCGATATTATAGAGAATACGCAACAATTGTTATCAAACAAAGGCATGGTATTGCAACTTGTGTTGCCTTATTCGCCTTTTGCGTCATTGTCATGAGTCTTGGCGGAACTGTCCGGCGTGTCGGTGCGGTTCGAGTCGACGAGCGCCTCGCCGAGAATATACGCTACGAGAACACCTCCGGCGGTGATTATCGCGCTCACCTGAGAGATAGTGGTTTCGTCGGTGCGGAACGCGACGAGCAGAGCTGAGACGAACCCTGCCGCGGCTGCCCAGAACTTACGGCTCGAGAGCTTTTGTCTCCAATCAATCTTCATAATTGAATCATTTCCTTTCAAAATATCAGTGTGGGTAACATACGTTACACTACCTCGGTGATACAGCAACGCGAGTTACCAAATAACCGCACGATTTGACAACACTTGTTATCAAATCGTCACCCAGCTGTTGATGACGCCGAGCAGAACCCGGTCGGATTTTACCTGCTTTATTGGAAAACTCTTTCCGACAAGCCTTTGCGGAATCGCTTTTCCGTTCGAATAAACGTCGCCGGGCTTCAGCGTGTAGCTCACGCCGACCCTGAGCGCTTTGCTATCCTCCGCGGGGACAACGTCGTCAAACCAGCCGTAATTCACGTCGCAGAGCCCTATCCCATCGACATTTCCGAGCCCGTATTGCCAGAGCTTCAGCCGGTCGACGCTCATCGGGCGCTTGACATTCCAGTGTGCGAGCCAGACGTCGGCGTCGGGCAGGGCGTCGAACCTGTGTCGGATGAAATCGGGATTCGTGTAGATCATCGGTCTGAATCCAGCGCTCCTCACGAACTCCGTGAACGCCGAGACCGCGGAGCTAAGCCGTTTTTTCCCGACTCCGGCGAGCCAGCGCTCACTTTCGACGTCGACCGCCGCCCATAGCTTCAGCCTCGAACGGTAGGGCTCGATCACGCGGCAGAAATGTTCGGCCTCGTAGAGCGCTTCGTCGTCGTCAGCCGCCGTGAAATAATGATAGCAGCCGAGCATGATCCCGCAATCTGACGCCGCCGTCACGTTCCGACGGAACTTCGAGTCGGTGAAGACGCGGAGCTTTTCGGTCGCGCGTGTTTCGCCGCGCCCCTGAGTCGCTTTCAGCATCGCGAAGTCCGCGTCGACGCCGCTCCAGTCGATCTTGCCCTGCAAGGTCGAGACATCAATACCTTTCTTCATATATGATACCTCCTTTCACGCAACCATTATATCATATGTCGGCACCCCGCCGCACGTCAGTACACGTCACTTCACGTCGTCACAACAGACAAAATATTCGGGCAAAATTGTGCCGTAAGCGGTCGTAATGACATAAAAATAGCGCAACATAAGTTGCACTAATTTTTTATATAAGATAATATCAGTTGCGCAATACAGACAATCAGACAACAACAGTTATCAAATGAGCTTTCCGATCAGCAGCCCGACGAGCAATCCTATCAGCGCCGTGGCGGCGGCTATCATCCTGACTTCCTTCTGCGCGAGAAACCACCCTGAGCGGAGGCTGGAATTCTCCGGTGGAGCGTCCTTTCTCGCGGTTTCTACCGGATCAGCCTGTGCTTTCGCGCTCTCAGTGTGAGCTTCATGGTTGTCTGAACACACAGTGTCCTGCTCAACCGGCTCGGGCAGAAGTCCGTTCTCCTTGTAGAGCCGCGCGAGCTCGCAGAGTAATTTCGCGCCCGGAATCCGCTTTTTGGACGCTTTGAACCGTTCGGCTTGCAGCTCGCGCTCCGAAAAACTCAGGCGCGACCAGTATTCGTAGAGCTCGCCGCTCCGACGCACGCCGTTTTGCTCGAGCAGACTGAGATTCGGCGTGCCCTCGAGCTCGCCGAGTTCAACGTCGCTGTCGGCGATGATCAGCCGCAGATTGTTCGACTGAGGCGAGACTGCTTTGATCTGCTTTGGCTGCAAATAGGTCGCGAAACCGATCTGTTTCCGGAACTCGCCCGGCAGCAGCGACATTATCTGCACAAGCAGTCCGCGCGCCGCCTTGTTGAAATCACCCGTCCGACCGAGCTTTACGACAACCGTACTGCCGTCGCAGAGCTTTTCGCAGATCTCGCAGACCAGCGCGCGATCCTCGCCGGGAATCTCCGGCGCGAAATTTTCGTCGTAATCCGACGCGGCGACCGGCTCGGGAATCGCC
>CAKSOR010000364.1 GCA_934477985.1 uncultured Eubacteriales bacterium | reverse complement strand
AATGTTCAACGCTCCGCTCGGCAGCAAGGTTGATGAAAACGCTGTATCGATAATAGAATTCGAGAACGGAATCATCGGAATCGCCGAGACCGGATTCATGTCCTTCGACTCTCCCGACGAGTTCGAAATCTACGGAACCGATGGTACGCTGATAAGCAGCGGTAATGACGTCAAAGTGCGTTCAAAAATGTTCGCGCGATTCACAAATGACTGGATCAGACCGACGCTCCCGCCGATGGGACAGATTCCGCTGCTCCAGTTCGTCGATGCCTGCGTAAACAAAACCGGTTCGCCGGAACGGTGTACGATCGACGACGCGATTGACCTCACAAGACTTCTCGAAAACGCTTACAAAGCGAATCGTGAAAACTCAATAGTCACTTTATAAATCAGATAACCGTGAACATGGGCTTCATGCCCATTCACAGAAAGGCAGTTCAAAATATGAAAGTCACGATTAACCCCAACAAAACGCTCGGCGCGATCAAGCCGATGAACGCCGTCAATAACGGCCCTCTCTACAGCTGGAAAGCCGATCAGGATCAGACCAATCTGCCTGAGTACAAAGCCGCGCGAATCCCATATGCCCGCACCCATGACGCTTCGATATTCTACAGCTACGGCGGAGAGCATACTGTCGATGTCGCGAACATATTCCCAAACTTTGACGCTGATCCAGACGCCCCCGAGTCATATGATTTTGCCCTGACCGATTTCTACTTGAAGGGTATCGTAGAAGCCGGCACCGATACATTTTTCCGTCTCGGAAACAAAATCGAACACTGGGTCAAGAAGTACGGAATTTACCCGCCAAAGGACTTCCATAAATGGGCGGTGATCTGCGAACATATCATAGCGCATTACACCGAGGGCTGGGCAGACGGCTTCACATGGAAAATAACATACTGGGAGATATGGAACGAGCCTGACGGCTATGGGTTCTGCTGGATGGGTACACCCGAGGAGTTCCACGAGCTGTTCGCAATAACCGCCAAGCATTTGAAGGCACGCTTTCCGCAGCTCAAGATAGGCGGACCGGCAGTCTGCGGCTACCGGCAGCCTTGGCTTGACGACTTTTTCACCCGTATGCGTGAGGAAAACGTTCCGATAGACTTCTACTCATGGCATCGGTACACCACGTCAGTGCAATCGGTCGTTGATAACATCAGACTGCACCGCAAACTGCTCGACAAATTCGGTTATACCAAGACCGAGTCGATTCTGAACGAATGGAACTATGTAAGAAAGTTTAACGGATCGGAATGGCTCTACTCGCTTGATCAGGAGAAGAAGATAAAGGGTGCCGCGTTCATGGCGGCGGTCATGACCGCGTCGCAGGATGAGCCGGTCGATATGCTCATGTATTACGACGCTCGTATGAACTCCGGAATGAACGGAATATTCTCCACAGTCGATTACAAGACACTGAAAGGCTACCACGTGGTTTATGCATGGAGCGACCTTGCGGAGCTGGCAACCGAAGTCGAGGCAGAATCAGATATCCCGGATATATACGCAGTCGCCGCCGCCAAGGATGGCAATGTCATGACAATGCTGACTTATTATACTGACAATGATAACGCCGTGCCGAAGACCTTTAAGGTTTACGGACTTTCCGATGGAATGTGGGGAATTTATTTGCTCGACGACACACACGATATGGTGCTGAGTGAGGAAGCCGCAGTGGATGACGGCGAATTCTTCATCACTATGAGACCTAATTCTGTTATTGTAATCAGAAAGTGTTCTTGAACTACTATGGTTGATTAGAGTGGGTATCCCGCGTCCACCGTTATCCCGAAATAAGAGACCCCACGCTGAAAAATGCAGGCATCAAGCCCATTTCAGCGTGGGGGTTTCTGTAAACTATCGGAATAAAAATATACCATATCGTTAAATAAAAATTCTGTCCCGAATCCTTCTTTCCGTTAATTCGGGATAACAATATTCCTGTATAATGGAAAGCGCGAAAGCAAACCCATTATGCAGGAGGATCAAAAATGATCAATGAACAACTGACGCTTGACGACATCATAGCGAAAACTCTCGACGCGCTTGAGGGCGCCGGCTTGAAAAACACCACGCTATGGAGCTACAGCCGCCACTATGCATCACTCAGGATTTTCTTCAGGCAGCACGAGTGCCGCGGCTACGACCTCTCACTGATCGAGGCTTTTCTTGCCGAAAACGAGGAAAGATACCGAAACGGGGAGATCGCGCATTACTATCACACTCATTTGAAAAGATCAATCAAGATACTGGTCGAATACGAAGCCGGCGGAACTCTGCTCTCGGTCTTCGAACGCAAAGGAACCCGCTTCACTCTGAACGAAGAGTTCGAAAGTATCCTCAGCGAATACCTCTCCGAAAACACTTTCCATCCCAATACACAGGATGACATCGTATTGGCTGTCAGAAGATTTATGTACTTTCTTGAGCAGTCCGGTCATTACTCCTTTCGATGCATCAACGATCAGCACGTAAGAAAGTTCATGTTCGCTATGTCAGAAAGACTGGCTTCCGGAAGCTTGAAAAATATGATGTGCTATCTGCGGGAGTTCAGCAAGTTCGTTGCCCGAAAGGGGTATTCGGATTTTGACATGGCGGCTCTTTTCTCGGTGAAAATACGGAGAGAGAGCAAGATCTATCCGGTCATGAGCGACAAGGATCTTGAACTCATATTGAAGCAGGTCGACACAAAAACGGATATGGGCAAGCGGGATATGGCGATACTCATGCTCGCCGCAACAACCGGACTCAGGGCAATAGATATTAGACCTGTTTGATGACCCGACCTTAGCGTATCAAATTGACGACGCAAGTCGGCAATTTGATTGACAATTCGGGAGGGTTATCAAACGGGTCTATTGTCAATTATGAAGCTTCAGGACATTGACTGGCTTCGCGGTGAGATAAAACTTGTACAGAGAAAGACACTCATCCCTGTCATTCTCCCTCTGATGCCTGAAGCAGGTGAGGCAATAAAGGAGTATATTCTCTTTGCAAGACCAAAGAGTGACTCCGAGTACATATTCCTGACAACCAAATATCCGATCAGGAAGTTTACAGACGATACCACCTTCGGGTATATGTTCGGAAAGTACCAGCGCATGGCGGGAATCGAACGTAAACCATTTGACGGCAAGGGCTTTCACTCGATCAGGAGAAGAATCGCGACAAAAATGATCGTTTCAGGCGTACCTGTCACAACAATCGCCAATGTCCTGGGGCAGTTGGACATCGAATCCTCGAAGCAATACCTCTCATTTGACACTGAAAATCTCCGTGAGTGTGCGCTGTCACTCAATGGGATAGAGATGCTTGGAGGTATTATGATCCCCCAAAATCAATCCACTCCCTTTACAAACCATCGTGAACGTGGTATAATATAACAAAAGGAGCAAAATAACCATGACACG
>CAKSOR010000363.1 GCA_934477985.1 uncultured Eubacteriales bacterium | reverse complement strand
ACGCTGATTTAAGGTTGTTTTCACGGCGAAAAAGCCCATAAATTCAAGCCTTTTTCGCGTGATAACTTATTACTGACAACTCACTTCCCAAAGGAGAAACACAAATGCCTTACGGAATCGACTACCTTTATATTGTGCTCGTTCTGCCCTGCGTGATTTTCGCGCTCTGGGCTCAGTTCAATGTCAAGACCACTTTCGCGAAGTATTCCAAAGTGCCGCTCGGCGGAATGACCGGCTTTGACAGCGCCCGGAAGATACTCGACTCGAACGGTCTTTATTCGGTGCGGATCGCGCGGGTCACGGGCGAGCTGACCGACCACTATAACCCGACCGATAACACGATCTACCTCTCGGACAGCGTCTACGATAAGTCGACAGCCGCGGCGGTCGGTGTCGCGGCTCACGAGGCCGGTCACGCCGTACAGCACGCGGTCGGATACACACCGATGAAGGTTCGTTCCGCGATAATCCCGGCGACGCGCATCGCATCGAATCTCGCGATGCCGCTGATACTTCTCGGAATAGTGCTGTCCTTCGAGCCGCTCGCGATGATCGGAGTGATTGCGTTCGGGCTCTCGACGCTCTTCCAGCTGGTAACGCTTCCGGTCGAGTTTGACGCGTCGGGGCGCGCGCTGAAAGCGCTCGAGCAGGGCGGGCTGAGTTCAGAGGATACCGCTGAAGCGAAAAAGGTGCTGAAGGCGGCGGCGTTGACATATGTAGCGGCTCTCGCCGTTTCGCTCGCCAACCTGCTGAGGCTGTTCCTGATCGTATCGGGAAACAGCGGCAAGCGCAGAAAGTAATCCGCCGGTATATTCCGGCGCGTAAACATGGCACACGCGAAGCCGGAAACCATACGTATGGCACGCGGGTATTGAAGCGCCGCGAGAGTATGCTGCGGCGTTTGAGACGACGCAAGCCGTGCCGCGTGCAAGCTTTGTTGAGGTTAAATCAGGAAACGGCGAAAAAGCGCGTGAAGTGAGCTTTCTGTCTGCGTTTCACCAGTTGACACCGGCACGCCAGCGTGGAACGCCTGAAGCCGGAAACCATATGTATGGCACGCGGGTATTGAAGCGCCGCGAGAGTATGCCGCGGCGTTTGAGACAGCGCAAGCCGTGCCGCGTGCAAGCTTTGTTGAGGTTAAATCAAGAAACGGCAAAAAAGCGCGTGAAGTGAGCTTCCTGTCTGCGTTTCACCAGTTGACACCGGCACGCCAACGTGGTACGCCTGAAGCCGAAAACCATACGTATGGCACGCGGGTATTGAAGCGCCGCGAGAGTATGCCGCGGTCTTTGCGGTTTCGCTTGCATGCCGGGTGGCGTTCGCTATGCAGCCAGCCTGCCGCGTTTATTGACAGTGTCAGGCGCGGCAAGTAAACACATGAAGTGAGCCGGTCGGCTTTGCGGCGCGGGTATGGTACGCGCGAAGCTCAGGCTCGTGGCGGGCAGAGCACCGAAGCGGGTCGGAACTATGTTTTCGAATCATGCGCCAAACAGGAATTATGTTCCGGACGTGTTGAGACCCGGGAAGCGAATGATGGGACCCAGGGGCTCAGAAAAGAGCGGCTGATGACCGCGAGGTTTCTGTGAGGCGGCGGACTTGCCCGGAATAAGTCGGATTATATGACATTTTCCGGCGCGGCGGCTGAAATGCCGCGTATTAACCGGGCTTACTGCTGTTTCGCGCTTTTAAGGGAAACGCTGATTTAAGAAAAACGCTGATTCAAGGAAACGCTGATTCAAGGTTGTTTTCACGGCGAAAAAGCCCATAGATTCAAGCCTTTTTCGCGTGAAAACCCGAATTATTCAGCTTATCCTGAGGTATGAATTGATGGATTCCGCCCCGGAATCGGGCTCAGATCAGCGTGTTTTTCGCAAGCGCTGAAGCCGGAACTTCGGACGCGTACGGTCAGCGGGTTCAACCGTTCCGAACATTCGCTTACGGCGAGGAGAATTTATGAATCAAAACAAAAAGACCGCGCGCGAAGCCGCGTTCGGTTCACTCACGCGCACGGAGCGCGACAAAAGCTATTCAAATATAGAGATCGACTCGGCGATAAAGCGGTTCGGGCTGATCGGCGCGGAGAAGGGACTTTATACGAATATCGTGTACGGAGTCATCGAGCACAAGCTGACGCTCGACTATTTTATTTCGCTGATCTCGGAGAGACCGCTTGTGAAGCTCGACCCGGAGGTGCTGACTATACTTCGGATGGGGCTCTATCAGCTTATCTGGCTCGACAGAGTGCCCGAGAGCGCGGCGGTGAACGAGAGTGTGAAGCTCGCGAAGGAGTTCAAGCCGTCGGCGTCGTCGTTCGTGAACGCGGCGCTGAGAAATTTTCAGCGGAGATACGGGAAGGAACTGCCGTATCCGGATAAGGGCGATCGCCTGAGGTATCTTTCGGTGAGGTACTCGTGCGGCGAGGATGTCGTGCGTATACTCGAGAGCTACGGAGACGCGGAGCCGATGCTGAAGGCGTTTTCGGGATCATCGCCGGTGACGCTGCGGGTGAACACGCTGAAGACGACCCGGGTAGAGCTTCTCGGAATGCTCGAGAGGGACGGGATCGAAGCCGCGGCGACGATCACCGCGCTGGATGGAATAAAACTGAAGAATCTGCCCGAGAGGGTCAGGGAGCTTATAGGCGAAGGGCTGTGCTTCATACAGGACGAGGCGTCGCAGCTCGCGGTCGAGGCGCTCGATCCGAAGCCGGGGGAGACGGTGCTTGACGTTTGCGCCTGCCCGGGCGGGAAGAGCTTTTCGGCGGCGATGAAGATGGGCGACCGCGGTTTGGTGAAGGCGTTTGACCTGCATAAGAACAAGCTGTCGCTTGTCAAGAGCGGTGCCGAGCGGCTTGGGATACATATTATCGAAGTCGGGGAGCGGAACGGTGCTGAGCGTTTCGGCGAGCTTGACGGGATCGCTGACGCGATTATCTGTGACGCGCCCTGTTCGGGGCTCGGGGTAATCGCGAAGAAGCCGGAGATCAGGTATAAGTCGGCGGTCGAGATCAGCGGGCTTCCGAAGGTACAGCACGCGATACTCTCGAACAGCGCGAACTATCTGAAGCGCGGCGGGCGGATATGCTATTCGACCTGCACGTTGAATCCGGAGGAGAATCAGGGTGTTGTTAAGCGGTTTCTCGCCGAAAATCCGGAGTTTGAGCCGGTTGAGTTTGAACTTGGCGCTCTGAGGTCTGAGAGCGGGATGCTGACGCTTTTCCCGCAGGATTCAACTGACGGGTTCTTTATCTCGCTTATGAGAAAGCGTTAGCTCCCGGTCACGCGCTTGCCGCTTCGCGGCGCGCCCGGTCGGGCGCGAGCTTCGCTCGCGTGAACGGCGGCTCGCCTGGCGAGCCGCCGTTCAGCCGGCGCGCGCAGCGCGCCGGTCGCCGGGCGGGCGCAGCCCGCCCGGCGACGCCCCAGCG
>CAKSOR010000362.1 GCA_934477985.1 uncultured Eubacteriales bacterium | reverse complement strand
CTCAAGTCCTCGGTCGGCGGCTCAATGCGCCCCGACGAGGTGCGGCGGGTCAATCTCTTCTTCATACGCTCCGGAGTGACCTACACGCTCGAGGATTTTCGTCTGACCGACACCGAGCCCAAGTCCGGCGGGGACGTCAAGGTCATGTGCGACGAGTTCGGGCAATGGAACGCACGCGACTGGGAAGGGAAGACCCATTCACTTGCCGAACTGAGAAATGCGCTCGACTCAGAGGTCTGCGCGCCGATCGGGGACAGTCTGCACGACGCCTACGGCGGCGACAGGCGTTATCGGGTCGCCGAGCCGTCGGATACGTTCCGCGCTGTCAAGCATAACGGCAAATGGTGGCTCGCGACGCCCGACGGAAACGCTTTCTTCAGCATGGGTGTCTTCGGCGTATACCCGGGCGAGTACGGCTGGATAAGGGGTAACGAGAAGTACATCGGTAAGCTGCCGACGCCCGACGGCGAGTTCGCGGAGGCATGGACCTTCGCCGAGAACGAGGAGCTCTACCGCCGCAAGTTCTCGGGACTGTTCCCGGCGGACACCAGACTATATTCCTTCGCGACGGCGAACCTAATCAGAGTCTGGGGTGGGGACTGGCGCGCTAAATGGACAGCGCTGACCGCGTCGCGCCTGCGCAGATGGTCGATAAACACGCTCTCGATGTTCTCAGACCCCGAGTTCATTAAAGAGAGCCGGATACCATACGTTGTCATGCTCCACCGCTATCCGACCACCGCGCAAAAGCTCTATCGCGAGTTTCCAGACGTCTTCGACCCGGAGTTTGAGCGCGCGTCGGTCGTTTACTCAGAGCAGCTCGAGAAACTCGCTGACGATCCATTCTTCATCGGCTATTTCATGAACAATGAGCCGACCTTCGCGTGGGACGAGTCGACGCTCGGCATGAAGCTGCTCGAGGGAAAGAGCTCGTTTTCGCGCCGTGTGCTCGTCGAGTGGCTGAAGGCACGCTACGGTGGCGTAGGGGCGTTCAATGAGGCGTGGGAACGTTGGATCACTGACTTTTCGGAACTCGACGAGCCGATGCCGTCGGAGAATCTGACAGCAAAGGCGCTCGCCGATCTCTCAGACTTTTCGGCGATTCTGATGCGCCGCTACGCCGAGCTGCCGGCGGTCGAGTGCCGCAAAGCAGCGCCGAAAAAGCTGAATCTCGGAATGAGATTCGCGAGACTGAATAAGTTGGTGCTCGGAATAGTCGATCTTTTCGACGTCTATTCCTTCAACCGCTATGGCTACGACCCGACCGAGTCGCTCGACAGAATTGCCGAGATGATAGACCTTCCGATACTGATCGGTGAGTTTCACTTCGGCGCGACTGACGCCGGACTCCCGGCGGGCGGGATAGTTAACGCGGTTACCCAGGCGGGACGCGCGGAGGCGTACAGAAAATACATGCTCGCCGCGGCGTCGCACCCGAACTGCGTCGGCGCGCACTGGTTCGCCTGGAACGATCAGCCGCTCTGGGGGCGCTATGACTGTGAGAATTACGGCTTCGGCATGGTTGACATTTGCAATCGCGCCTATCCGACCTTCACGAAGACTGTAAGCGAAGTAAACAATTCGATCATCAAAAAGAGAATGGAGGACTGAAATGAAGAATAGACTCATCTGTCTGGCGCTTTTAACCGCGATAATTGCCTGCTCCTGTGGCGATAATCAGCCGCCTTCCGAGACGACGACCGGAGAGACCACAAGCTCAGTCGTTGAAGCGCCAGAGATTATCAGCAGTGCACTTCCCGACGCGAATTATGACAATCATGAGTTCAGATTTCTGACGCAGGACTCGACGATACCGGGATTTTTCTGCTATGAGTTCGATGCCGAGCAGACCGGAGACACGATGAACGACGCGGTTTACAAGCGGAATCTCGCGGTTGAGGACAGGTTTAACGTCAAGGTCTCGACGATTGTCAGCACGTCGTATGTGGATCAGTTCAAGAATTCGGTCATGGCGGGCGAGGACAGCTTCGATGCGTTTGTCGCGCCGTCGTCGACGATCTTGCAGAATGGATACATGTACGGACTGCCGGTCGATGAGCTGCCGTATGTTGACATCGAGCGCGACTGGTGGGACAAGCTAGTGATGGAGCAGTCGGCGCTTGGCGGGAAGAACTACGCGCTCTCGGGCGACATCAACCTGGTCGACGACGACAGCCTGTGGGTGATCTATTTCAACAAGCGGCTCGCGGAGGAGAATAAGCTCGGCAACTTCTATCAGATGGTTTACGACGGCAAATGGACGCTTGACGCGCTGAAGACCGCCTGCGCGAATGCCGCGCGCGACCTTAACGGCGACGGAAAGCTCGACTACCTCGATCAGTGGGGACTCGTTGCGTCGAGCAACTGTGCGCTTTCTATGCTCTGGTCGGGCGGAGGTATGCTAGGCAAGCTGAATTCCGACGGCTCGATGGACATCACGCTCGACTCGGAGCGGAATGTTAACGTGCTCACACGAATCTACGACCTGTTTTCGGCGAAGGATTCAGTGTTGGTTATCGACCGCGATATCCCGGGCTCGGTCGCCGGGACTGACAACTGGACGTATTCGTATACGATGTTCAAGGAGGGGCGCGCGCTGTTCTTCGGTTACTGCCTCTACACACTGCCGCAGTTCCGCGACATGGAGGACGAGTTCGGCTATCTGCCCTGCCCGAAGTACGACGAATCGCAGGAGGATTACATTTCGATCGCGCAGAGCTGGGTGGCGACGGCACTGCTTGTTCCGAAGTCCGCACCTGATCCGGAGCGCACCTCGGTGATACTTGAGGCGATGGCGTCGGCGGCAAGCTATTACATCATCCCGGCGTACTACGATATAGTTCTGACGAGAAAGTATTCACGCGACAATGAATCGTCGGTCATGCTCGATATAATGCGTAGCAACCGCTGCTATGACCTCGTTTACGCCTACAATTTCGGCAACGCGCGTGTTCTTAGGGACGCGCTTGTCGCCGATTCGAACGTGATCGCGTCAAGCATCGCGTCGATAAAGGACGCAGTGAAGGCGGCTTATGAGACTGAGTATAAGCAGGTGGCAATAGGAAGTCGTTAATCGCGCGCTGTAGCGCGTGAATACAATAAAGTGGCGCTGTCGCGTTTGCGACAGCGTACTTTTATAGCAAATTTCAGAATTACTCCAATTAATTATAAAGTCTAAACCAACCAGCGCAATACGAAGGAGTAGCTGCGTAAAATGCTTCTTTATATAATGTCTCCTGACCAACCCCAAAAGCATTGCACCACTGGACATATACGTCGATTTGTGGTATAATAAATGCAAGGAAAACCGCGAGAACCAGACAAAAAGCTTGCACATGGAGGGAACAGAAATGTATCGATACAGCAATGGGCAGATCAGTCTGTCGGATTTTCAGCAGCCAATGGGTATGCAGCTGCGGGAAGACAACCGTTGG
>CAKSOR010000361.1 GCA_934477985.1 uncultured Eubacteriales bacterium | reverse complement strand
ACCGCGAAGCGGTCGCGAGAGCGGGCGGCAGAGCCGCCCGTTACGGTTGCGGCTTGCCGCAAGCGTCTTTTTTCGCGCGAAGGCGCGGAAAAAGCAAGGGATAAGTTGAATAATTCAAGTTTTTACGCGAAAAAGGCTTGAATTTGCGAACTTTTTCGTGTGAAAACAACCTTAAGTCAGCATTTCACCAGAACTGCCGAAAAAACAAACTTTTTTTGTTAAAATTCATCAAGTAGTACTTGACAAATATCATAATGTATGGTATTATAATAATAGAATACACAAAAAAGGGGTGAACCGTATGAAAAAACATGAAAAGAGCACCGACGAAGTACGCGCGGAGATAGTGGAATTCTGGCAGGCGGTGCTGATGGCGGCGCTGACCTTCGCCGTGATGGTCACCTGCGTCTTCGTGACCTCGAAGGTCGCGTGGAAGCGCGAGCAGGAACGGCTTGAGCTTATGGAGAAACAGAAGCAGGTCGAGAAAATGAATAAGATCAATGTCATCACGTTTGTGAACGGCTGGACAATCGGCATGCAGTCTGACCGCGGTTCAATGCAAATGCGTTGCCGCACAATCCTCCGGCCGGGATCTGTCTACGAGATCGGAAGACTACGTGAGTACGACTCGCTCGACGTCGAGAAAAACGAGGTCGGCTTTGATCACGTGATCGAGATCAATACCGACGACGCGAATTTTTTGAATCCCGTGATAACCGTCAGATACCCCAAGCTCATTCACGTGAAATACTCGATTGACGGCGGCGGTGGATGGATGATCAGCGGTCCGACCCGCAAAGGTCTCAAGACCGGCGAATATCTCTACACTCTCCCCGATGAATCCGAGTGCGAGACCTCGATGAAGGCCGAGGGCTGGGGTGAGAAGGCGCTGACATTCACCGTTCCGATAAACGGGCTCGACAAGCTCGAGGCGAACATAAACTCCTCAGCGGTCAGCAAAGAGATGCGCGGATACAACTATATCACAACCGAACGGCTGGGCAGCGAATTTCTGAACGTTCCCGCCGAGTACGCCGACCGCGAGCGAAAGGTCTACACCTCGCACGTAATTATCGAGGGCTGGAAAAGAGATCCGCGCGACTGGAGGACGAACGGTCACACCCGCCTTCAGACTCCGATGCCCGAGGTCACGATACTTCTGCGCATAAAGCACTACGGCAGGTGGGATGTGACAAAGGAGGAATACGAGTCGATGCGCTATAAGGTGAATGAGTTCTCGAACCGCGATTTCCGCGAGTTTTCACCCTACACGACGCTCGAACACGTCGGAATGCTCACCCTCGATGACGAAGAGCCGGCGGTCACGACCGAAGCTCCCGAGACCGATTCATTTGTAATTACCGCTTTTACGGAGGAGGATCAGGATGAGAGAACCAGATGATATCAGGAATTCGATAGTTGAGTTCTGGCGCGCTGTTCTTATAGCGCTCGCGGCGTTCACCGCGATGGTGATTTACATATTTGCCTCGTCGGCGCTTGAGTGGAAGCACGAGCAGGAGCGGCTCGAGCTTTTGGCGAAGCAGAAGATTGCCGCGAAGGTCGGCAAGGTCTCGGTCTACGCACAAATTAACAGCTGGGGAAGTCTCAGCCTTAACCAGGAGTTGACTCTCCAGTATCGCGGGGCGCAAAAGCTCAAGATCGGCACTGAATACGAGATCGGAAGAAAGCGCTATTACGACATAAACGATGAGGAGACGAATGATCTCGGCTTTGACCACGTTCGCTTCGATATAGCTGACGATCCCGATTACCTGAGTCCGGTGCTGACTGTTCAGTACCCGAAGTTTATCCACGTCCGGAGCTCAATCGACAGCTCATGGATGAAGAGCGGACTGACCCGGAAGGGCGCGAAGACCGGCGAATGGCTCTACACACTCCCGGTCGACGACGAGCGCGAGATCTCGATGACCGGCGACGCATGGGGCGAGCAGACAATCACCGTAACCTTCCCGATAAACGGCGTTGACCTCGACGTCAACATCGACGACGTCACAATAAGCGACGGGATGCGCGGTTACAACTACGTCGTGACCGAAAAGCTCGGCGAGCACTATCTGAACGTTCCCGCCAAGTATTCTGACCGCATGAGGAAGATCTACACCTCGCATGTGATCATCGAGGGTTGGCGAAGCGACCCGCGCGACTGGAAGACGAACGGAAACTCGAGAGCCCTGACGCCGACGCCCGAGGTAACTGTCATTGTCCGGATAAAGCACTACGGCGAGTGGGATGTCACAAAGGAGGAGTTCGAGGAGATGCGTTACAAGGTGAATGCGTTCTCGTCGACCAGATTCGACCACAGCTATTCGCCGCACACGACGATAACCTATCTCGGTATGCTGACGAACGAACCGGATGAGACGGCAGAGACGACAGCGGAGGGCAAATAAATGCGAGAAGAAAACGACATCAGGAATTCGATAGTTGAGTTCTGGCGCGCCGTTCTTATAGCGCTCGCGGCGTTCACCGCGATGGTGATTTACATATTTGCCTCGTCGGCGCTTGAGTGGAAGCACGAGCAGGAGCGGCTCGAGCTGTTAGCAAAACAGAAGATCGCCGCGAAGGTCGGCAAGGTCTCGGTCTATTCCTTCATAAACGTCTGGGAGATGGCTGACGTCGGCATCCGCGGCACGACGCAGTACCGGCGCGACTCAAAGCTAGATGTAGGCGTCGAGTATGAGACCGGGCGGCTTCGCTACTACAACGTGAACGACGAGAGCGGGAATATCCGCGGATTCGATCACGTGCTTGACGTCGCGACTGACGATCCGACATATATCGAGCCGCTGATTACCGTGCAGTACGCGAAATTCATCCATGTGAAGTACTCGATTGACGGCGGGGATGGCTGGCTGATCGGCGGTCCGACGCGCAAGGGACTGAAGACCGGCGAGTGGCTCTACACGCTGCCCGAGGAGACCGAGTCGAACATATCGCGCGACGCTTGGGGCGAGAAATCGCTGACAATACGCGTACCGGTGAACGGTCTGAACGGACTCGCGGTCAATATTGACTCGACTGAGGTCTCGACTCCGATGCGTGGTTACAATTACATCACAATCGAGCGTTTCGGAGACAAATTTCTCAATGTCCCGGAGGAACTCGCTGACCGTGAGCGGAAGGTGTACACATCGCACGTGATTATAGAGGGCTGGCGAAGCGACCCGCGCGAGTGGAAAACGAACGCGAACTCAAAGGCGCTCGAGCCGACGCCCGAGGTAACGGTACTCGTGCGGATAAAGCACTACGGAGAGTGGGACATAACCGCCGAGGAATACGAGTCGGTGAGATACAGAGTCTATGGACTCGCAGACATAAACAATCGCGAATTCTCGCCTTACACGACTATAACCTATGTCGGTATGGCTGGTAATGAGGCTGCCGGAAGCTGAAAAAACGTGGATATAGGGAGGAGCGGG
>CAKSOR010000360.1 GCA_934477985.1 uncultured Eubacteriales bacterium | reverse complement strand
CCATAGACCTGCTCCGCCGAGACCCCGTGCTCGCGCCAGTCCGCGCCGCCATTGCTGTTGTTTAGCATCAGCGGCTGCAAGTTGTCCATTGCGTGCGCGAATTTCGACTCGGGCGTCTCATAAGCCTCGAACTCATCGAAAAGCGCCATCAGCCCGGCTTTCTGGTCGTCGGGCAGAAGCGAGAAAATCCGCTCCTTCGCGGCGTCCTCGCGCGCCTTCTGGGTCGAAAGCCCCGCGGCGTCGTAGGCGTATGTATCGCCCGCGTCGATCTCGACTATGTCGTGGATAAGGCACATCAATATGACTCTCGTGATGTCGACCGGCTCGTTCGAGTACTCGCGCAGAAGATACGCCATAAGCGCCATGTGCCACGCGTGCTCGGCGTCGTTCTCCCTGCGCCCGTGCCCTGAGAGATGCGTCTGGCGGAAAATGTTTTTCTCCTTGTCGATCTCAAGCGCGAAAGCGAGCTGTTTTTCGATTCGTTCGTCCATTTCTATCACCTCGGAACTATTGTAGCAGAAATTTGTGAAGTTTTCAACTGTTTTCCGACAGAACGGTCGAGCATCGGTCGTTAATTATCCTTATTGCCTCGTCGACCGTCCGCGTCCCCGCTCTGACCGCCGCCGTCTCCTGCCCGATTATTCCCGATAGAGTCTGAAACTCCTCCGGAACAGCCGACGCGTTCTCGATGAGCTTTTCTATCGTTTCGACGTCCTCGTCGGTGATGTCACGTCGGACTCCGTTGAGCAATCCGCTGTATTCGCCCTTCCAGCTCGTAACCGAGCCGTTCAGACCGAAGACATAGTGATATTCGCGCTCAGCCGCGCACTCGCTCTCAAATATTGATTTCCGCGCCGAAAAACCGCGCCTGGAAAGCGCTTCCATCTCCGACGCGAAGAGGATGAATTCAACCGCGCCGTCCGTGTCCCCGCAGTCCGCGTTCACAGCGAAGCTCAGCGTCGGCAGAATCAGCGTTCCGTTCCCCTCGTCCGCCGGATAGCCGACACAGACCGCGTCGCCGCCAAAGCTGACCACCTTCGCGAGATAGCCGCTGATGTTCTCGATTTTACATTCATCGAGCAGTATTTTATCGTCCCTGAGAGCCGACGCCGGATCGGAATTGTAGTCGGCAAGCTCGTCGCCCGAGAGCGTCTTTTTGTAGCTGAACAGCCCATCCGGCTGGCTCAGAACGAGTTCAAGCAGCTTTCTGAACACCGGCGTGTCAAAATCGCACACCCGATTTTCGTAGTCAATCATCCCTCCGCCCGAGCATTTGAGCGCGAGGTCGATGAAGCTCTCCGGAAGCGACGTTTTCAGAAGATACCGCCCTTCCCCGAGACTCGAAGCGAAGTCGATGAACTCCTCAGCCGTCCATGAATCGCCGACATTTTCCCACTTGCCCATCACCGTGTCGAGCATGAAGCGCGTCGTCAGCTCATAGAGCCGCCCGTCCTCCTCGCGAAGCAGACTGCCGAACCAGTCGGAGCGGTCGAAATCGTCCGGGAGAATCGCGTTGAGGTCGGCGAACGCACCTTTTCGCTTCAAAGCGTCAATGTTCGAAAAGCCGACCGTCATGATTATGTCAGGCGCTTTTCCGGCGACAAGCTCACGCGAAAGAACATCGGCGGCGGAAACAGAATCGTTCTCCTTGCTGTAGAGAGCGTAATTGACGAGCTTCACGCGGTATCCGGCGCTCTCGAGATTGAACCGCATCGCCGCCGTCCGGAGCTCGGGATACGCGCCGCCGACCGCGATTGTTATCTCGCGCCTCAGCGGAATCTGATCCTCCGGAACGCGCGTCAGGAGATAAATCGCGCTCCCGCCGGCGCCGTACACATCGCTCGTGAAGGCGGCGACCATGTCGTCGTCGATGACCTCATACTTGATGTGTAACGACGGGTCAATCGCGGAATTCAGCCAGTCGAGAAGCTTTTCCGGACCTTCGTCGGCGAGCTTCCAGACCGCGCCGTTATAATTGTAGTAAAGCGTTCCATCCGAGGAGAAATTCACCTGTGCACCCACTGGGATGTCGGGAGTGAAGCCGTCGGTGAATGCTCTTGACTCAGGGTCGATCTTTTCGAAGACCCGCTTTCCGGCGTCGTTCTGACGCACGGCTATGACGCCGCTGTCGATCCTCCGGATAGTCAGAACGCTGTCGGCTTCAAGCGAGAAAAGCAGCCTGAAACCGCTGTCGAAGACATAGACGACCGTCTCCGAGGTGACATAGAATCGTCCGTCCTGGTCGATCGCGAAGCCCGAGATTCTGCCCGGAGCGCCTTCGATCAGCGATTCGCCGACCATCACCGCCTCGCCGCCGTCAATCCGATATACGCGCGCCATCCGCAAAGGGCTGTACGGCGCGTTCAAAAGAAACAGCTTTCCATCCGATTCCGCGACGTACAGGTATTCCGGCGCGACGGGCAGCGCAATGAATGTCTCCGAGGAGTCAGCCCGCCCGAGACTCTTTATCATCGTTTTGTTTTCCGTCCCGGAAAAGAGCGCGAGAGCCCGACCATCGCCGCTTGAGAGCTGTCTGTAGAACCATTCCGACTCGTCGTACTCATACTTCTCCGCCGCGAAAACGCAGTCTGCGCGCGTGAGATCGTCGTCCTTCCCGCAAGAAGAGAGCGTGAATAAAATTGTCAGAGCCGTGAGAAGAGTGATTAAGCGTTTCATTTATTTCACCTCCGAAATATAGGTAGACACCCGGTCGTTAATGAGCCTGATCGTCTCGTCGATCTCCTTCGCGCCCGATCTGTACGCCGAAGCCTCCTCGCGGATGATCGCCATTACCGGCGAGAGATACGCGCAGCCGGTCGTTCCGCCGTCGATCATCGAGTAAAATTTATCGGCGTAGTCCTCGGTGAAGACGAACAATCGCTTACCTGACGGCACTTCCTGACCATCGTTCAGACCGTTGAGACTGCCGCTCGGCGAGACCGCGTAGCGCTTCCCAACCTCGGAATTTATAATTTCTTTCAGCTCGGACCGCGTTGTCTGGAAACCGAATGCGCCGTTTTTTCCGAGCGCGAGCGTCCTTATCAGCTCCCACGCGCCGTCCTTCACTGTAGATTTCGCGCTTATCGCGAAGCTCTCGCTTATCTGTATCAGCGTGCCGCTGCCGCTCGCCGTCGGGAGTCCTGTGAACTCATCCGGCGGGTATTTCGCGGCGTATCGTACGAAATCGTGCGCGGTCGAAAGCTCGATGAACTCGTGCTCATACTCATTTGACTCGCCCGGATTTTTCCACATTTCTAGCAGCTTTCTGAACTCGGGTTTCTCGAAATCGCAGCCTTTGTCGGTCACGAATTCCTTCAGTGAGAGCGACAGAAGCTGCCAGAGCCGGTAATCACCGCCGCCAGAAAACGGCGCGTCACCGCTCTTCCCTGTCTCGTCGAGCAGCGATTTCAGCGTGTATTTACCGCCCTTTCCGGTCATCGACATGATAC
>CAKSOR010000359.1 GCA_934477985.1 uncultured Eubacteriales bacterium | reverse complement strand
GGCATGAACAGATACCATTGTGCGCCGGTTTTGCTGAACGCTGCCATAACGATGGCGATAACCGAAATCACAGCGCCAAATGAAATATCGATGTTCCCAGTGATGATAATCATGGTCATACCGATGCCGGCAATGAACAGGTAGGAAAACACACGCATTACATTGACGATGTTCTGCATGCTGAAAAATCCGTTTGTACCGCCTGCAAAGAAATAGAGCATGACCAAAATGAATACAATCAGAATAGACAGGAAGCCCTCTGTTGTAAGGGTTCGAGCTTTACGGGTGGAAGCACCCTTTTCGCTTGCTTTTTTCATTCTTTCCAACCGCCTTTTTTCAATCGTTTGCCTCAAGCGCAACCTTCAGAATACTCTCTTGCGTTGCATGCGCCCGATCAAATTCGCCAACGATTCGCCCTGCGTTCATTACATAGATGCGATCGCACATGCCCAACAGTTCAGGCAATTCAGAGGAAATCATCAGAATCGAAAGCCCCTGTTTTACAAGGCCGCCGATAATTCGATGAATTTCCGCCTTTGCGCCGACGTCTACGCCGCGCGTCGGCTCATCCAGAATCATCAGCTTTGGGCTCAGTGCAGTGGCTCGTGCTACAGAAACCTTCTGCTGATTGCCGCCAGAAAGGTTTTCTACGATGAATTCCGGATAGGGCGCCTTGATATCAAACAGCCGGATGGCATCTTCGCCCATTTCACGTTCGCGCTTGACGTTCAGCACGCTCTTTTCCGACAGATTGTTTAACTGCGGCAGCGTCACGTTCTTGCTGATATCCATGCCCAGCACCAAGCCGTATTTACCGCGATCTTCCGAAACATACACCAAGCCTTCCGCCATTGCTTTGCGATAAGAATCGATCCTGGTTTCCTTGCCTTCGATGATAATCTTACCGGAATCAATTTTTGTCAGACCGCAAACCGCCTGCGCAAGCTCAGTTCGTCCCGCGCCCGCAAGACCGCTAAGCCCTACAATTTCGCCTTTTCGAACGTTCAGCGAAACATCATGCAGCAGTTTGTTCTGATTGATGTGCTGCAGTTCGATCAGAACATCGCCCACCTCGACATCCACTTTCGGATAGTAGGAAGTAACCGCACGTCCTACCATATCGGCGACCAGTCGATCCTTTGTAGTTTTCTTGACATCCATGCATGAAATGTATTCACCATCGCGGATAACGGTTACGCGATCGCAGATCTCAAAGATTTCCTCCAGACGGTGGGAGATGTATACAATGGACACACCCTCCGCCTTCAGGTTTCGAATGATTTCAAACAGCGCGGTAACCTCGCGATCCGTCAGCGACGCCGTCGGCTCATCCATGATCAGAATCTTGGAATTGAAGGTCAGCGCCTTTGCGATTTCGACCAGCTGCTTCGAAGCCATGCCGATGTTTTTGACCTTCTCGTGCAGATCCAGCCGGACATTCATCTTCTGGAAAATCGTATTCACGCGGTTTTCCATCGTCTTGTAGTCCAGCACCGGAATCAAACCCACACGCTTGGTGATTTCGTGGTTCAGAAACATGTTCTCGAGAATCGTCATTTCATTGAACAGGGATGTTTCCTGATACATAATGGCGATACCCTGTTCGAACGCATCGTTGGGGCTCTTGATGACAGTCTTCTTGCCATCGACGTAGATATCGCCGCTATCCTGCGCATACACACCCGTGACGACCTTCATCAGTGTGGATTTGCCTGCGCCATTTTCGCCGCAGATCGCGTGTACCTCGCCCTTGCGCACGCTGAAGGACATATTTTTCAGAGCGTGTACGCCTGGAAAGCTTTTGTTGATTTTGTCAAGCTGCAAAATGGTATCATTGGTTATTGTGCTCATTCCCTTTGCACCCCTTATCCCGGAATCACACCGTATTTGATCGATTCTTCATAAAACGCAATTACATTTTCCACGGGCGTATCCGCCTGTATGTTATGCGCAGGCCCGATAATGAAATTGTTTCCGTGCCGCACCGCATCCATAACGCGATGTACCTCGTTTCTGACATCCTCCAAGCTTCCGTGCGGCAGCACACCCTGAATATCAACACCGCCAAAGAAACCCAGACGATCGCCGTACTGTGCGTACAACTCGGCAAGATTCATATCCTTCGCCTGCGGCTGAATCGGATTCAGAAAGTCCAGACCAATTTCGATGAAATCGGGGATAATCGGAATGACGGATCCGCAGGTATGGTGCGCGATCTTCACATTCGGATTGATCTCCTTGAATTTACGCCACATGCGCTCGTAGCGGAATTTAAATTTCTCACGGAACAGATCGGGCGAAATCATCATGCCGTTCTGCGTGCCGAAGTCATCACCGCACCAAATCATATCACAGCCGAGTTCCACCATCTTCACGCCGCACTTCGTGGCGAAATCCTCGAGCCGGTTCAGAAAGGGATCGATGTATTCCTCATCACAGATCAAATCGGTAAGGAACTTTTCCATGCCAACCATGTTCCATGCGATTTCGAAAATGGCGGCTTCCAGATCGCCAATAATGCCATATTCATTCTTGTAGCGCGGAATGATCTCCTCGGCAAATGCCCAGCGCTGCGGCGCGAGCGCATCCGGAAACTGATATGCATTCAAATCCTCCACCGTTTCGCACTCCGAAAGGGGACGTTTGACGATCTCATCGTACAGACCCACGCGGTGGTACACCATGTGCCATTCATCTTCCACATCGCCATTGGGCAGAGTACGGGTAGGCGTGCCTCGCGTCGCTGCGATGATCACCGCATCGTTACCCAGTTTGTTCAGAATCTCGCGATGCGAAATACGGGTGCCGATCCAAGAATCAACGAAATCAACATCCAGTCCCCACATCTGGGAAAACTTCTCCGCTTCCTGTACGGTCATGTTTCCCACGATCGGGATACGGTCAGGCTTCTGCCCGTTCATCACGGCCATGAATCTCTCTCTATGCGTCATACAAATTCCTCAATTCCGTTCGTTCGCGATCCATCCTTCACAATAGGAACGTACAAAAGGCGACAATGTCTGCGCGCCGTTTTCGGTAATAACAAAGCCCTCCTCAATGCGGTTGGAGCCACCGGGCAGCCCGAAAAGGGAGATATCGGTATTGCAGGTCATACCAACCTCAAACAGCGCTTCAGTATTCTCATCCGGATACGGACTTTCCGCTTCCGCACAGCCGATACCATGCAGCGGCGGATAGACGTCATATTCGGCAAGACCGGCTTCACGGAAATAATCACGCACAGCACGGACAAAGTTCTTCATCGGCTGCCCTGCCCTCAGATACGGAAGACCCGCGGCACTTGCATGAATCAGCGTATCGATTACGCGGCGGGTTTCTTCCGAATAATTGCCTACAGCAAAAGGCGCTTCGCAGGTAGCGACATATCCCTCGTACTGTATTGCAAGTGCCAGCATGATCATATCGCCATCGTGGATGATCTTTGCCGAGGAGGGACGACC
>CAKSOR010000358.1 GCA_934477985.1 uncultured Eubacteriales bacterium | reverse complement strand
CTTCAACCCGCACGCGTGGGAGGTGAGCTCGGTCGTCCGGATAACCGCCGTCGCGGCGAAGATCACGGATGACGCCGGAAATGTTGTCCCGCACCAGATTGTCCGCGCCGAGCACACGAACGGAAACGAGAAGTCCGGCACGGCGTTTTTCGCGACGGTTCCGGCGCTCGGATACAAGGTTTACCGCGTCTTTCCGGACGGCGAGGCAGCAAAATCCGACGAGGAGGTCAGAGCCGATGAGCGCTCGCTCGAGAATTCGATTGTACGCGTGACATTTGACGAAGTGACCGGCGGCGTTTCAGAGATATTCGACAAACGCACAGGCAAGACGACGGTTTTCAGAACCGGAACGGCGCTTCTTGACGAGACTGACTGCGACACCTGGGCGCACAACAGGGTCTCGCTCGGAGAGAAGATCGGCGAGTTCGGCGAGCCGGAGTTCGAGGTCATCGAGTCGGGCGCGGTTCTCGCGAGACTCAGGGTCACGACGAGGTTCGGCAGTTCGACGCTCAGGCAGGACTATATACTTGAGCGCGGGAGCGACTCGGTCAGAGTCGAAGCTCAGACGGATTTCCACGAAAAGCACGTGGCTTTCAAGCTGACGATGAAGGCTTTGGCGAATGTCCGCGCGGCGATTCCGTTCGGCTCGATTGTCCGCCCGCTTGAAAAGGGCGAAGAGCCCTGCGGCGAGTGGCTTTCGAGCGGGGACGCGGGCTTTGCGAGCGACATATCTTACGGCTATGACACAACTGAGGACGAGGTCAGACCGACGATCTTCCGGAGCGCGATCTACGCCGATCATTTCGGAGTACGCGACGGGTTCTGCGAGTTTATGGAGCAGGGAATCGGGAACTTCACCTACGAACTGTTCGGCTATTCGACCGAGGCTGACGCGAAGCGCCGCGCCGATCTGCTGAACTCCCCGCTCATGAAGATCAACGACAGCTTCCACGCCGGAACGCTTTCAGGCGAGTACAGCGCGCTCTCGGGTGAGATTCCGGAGAATCTGGTCGTCACGGCGGTGAAGCGCGGAGAGGACGGCGGCAGAGTCGTGAGATTTGCCGAGTATGCCGGGATGGCTTCGGAATTTGATTTCGGGCTCGCCGGGTGCGCGGTCTCGGGGGCTTGCGCGGCTGATAAGATAAAGACGTTCAGGGACGGCGTTGAGGTCGACCTTGTCGAGCGTCCCATATAAAGAAAAATGGCGGGCGACCGCCATTTTTCTTTTGCCGATTAATTTGATTCGCCGAAAAACTTTGACGGCGAGACACCCATTATCCTCGAAAAACATCGCGAGAAATAGCAGTAGTCGGTGAACCCGACGTCCCCGGCTATTACCGAAAGCGGCGTGTTCGTGCCCTTGAACTTCTCAACCGCGCGCTTTATACGGTACTCGCAGATATACGACGAGAAGCTCACGCCGAAATTCTGCTTGAAGAGCGAGCAGAAATAATTCCGGTTGTAGCCGAGCGCGTCGCTGATCGCCGCTGTAGTGAGCTCATATCCGAGGTTAGCCTCGACGTACTGTCCGACGTTCCGGACAAAATCGACGCTCCGCTGCTCCGACGCGCGGCTCTCCTCCGTGCCTTCACAGAAAAACAGTCTGACGAAACCGAACAGCTTCTCGCCGACCGCGAGATCGCCGTCCGCTCCGCTGAGATTCAGAAGACTGCCGATTTCCTCCATTATTCCGCCGAGTTTCGCGGTCTTTTCATGGTCAGTCACCTGCCTGAAACGGCGCGAGCCCTGCCGGATCTTCGCGAACTCGTCGGTGACGTTTTTGCAGCCCGAAAAGATTGTCGGTGAAAAGATCATGTAGCGGTAATCGAGCCGCCGACAGCCCGGGACGAAATACCCGCTGTGCAGCTCCCACGGATTTATCGCGAGAAAATCTCCCGCGCAGAGTCTGTGCTGACTGCCGTTTATCCGCGTGTCGAGCTCGCCTTCAAAGACATAGATGAACTCGGGAAGCTCGTGATTGTGCATACTGAAGGGAAGAGCGTTCTGCAAGCGCTGCTGACTCCGCCTGACAAAATCCGGGAATATATTATTGTCGAAATCGAATATGAACCTGCTTGTACAGATCGGCATCGAGCCGAATTTTTGTTCATACGCTACGTTATACAAGTTCATCACCCCATAGTGATTATAACATATTCCGGAGAGATTGTCAAGAAAAATATGAGTTTTGTACAAGTTTTCCTGAAGGAATTCATTTGAAAACCGCTTGTAATGTGATATAATGATAACATAAAATTCATGAAAGGGTGAATTCCATGAAAAAACTTATCGCACTTTTCCTTCTGACCTCGATTCTGCTCGCTTCCTGCGGCTCTGATGCCGGCGACGAGACCACCGCGCCATCTGTTTCGGACGGGACAACGACCGAAGCAGTTTCGACCGACCGTCTCGACGAGCTCGGAGCGAGAAATTTCGACAAGCGCAAGTTTCTCATCCTCGACGCGCACGACTACCCGCAGAACACGACGAACCGCCCGCGCGACGATCTCCAGGGTGATGTTCTCAACGACGCGATCTACGACCGCGACAGCCGCATTTCCGAACGCTATAATTGTACGATTGAGTATATTCTCACCGAGAACGGCAAGACCGGCTGCGAGACCTTCTCGAAGAACTACCTCGCGGGCGACTACTACTGCGACATAATCTCATCGACTGTTTCGGCGTCTAACACGCTGCGCTCGCTGATGTCCCAGAGCATGCTGACCGACCTCAACAGCATCGAGTATCTCTCGTTTGACAAGCCGTGGTGGAGTCAGCTCATCAATCAGAACCTGACGCTCGGCGGACGCGCCTTCTTTGCCGCCGGGGACATTCTCGCCGACATGTACACCTCGCCCTCGATACTTGTGGCGAATCTCAAGCTCCTTGAGCAGTACACGCCCGACGTTGACATCTACGAGCTCGTAAGCGACGGAAAGTGGACGATCGACAAGATGCTCGGCTACTCGAAGTTCAACAACGACCTCGATGGCGACGACACGCTTCACACTCTGAACGATTTCTTCGGCTACATCGGCGACAGCACCGGCTATATGCTCTCGACTAACTCCTTCCTGATCGGCTGTGGAATCAACATCACGAAAGCCGACGGCGACAAGCTCTCGATGAACCTGATGAATGACCGCGTCACAGAGGTTATCGACAAGGTCTCGCAGCTTGTCCCGCACGAGTCGATGGACGACCGCCGCGATTATATCGTCCATACCTTCAAGGAGGATCGTGCGATCTTCGCGCAGACCTACATGGGCGATGTCAAGAACAATCTGCGCTCGATGGAGAGCGACTACATAATTCTCCCGTTCCCGAAGTATGACGAGGAGCAGGACACCTACCGCAATCTCGTCAACGGCTGGAGCTCCTGCTTCATGGCGATTCCCGACAACACGGATGTCGACGAGGTCGGGTTCTTCGCCGAGGCGCTCTGCTACGACGCCTATGTCAAT
>CAKSOR010000357.1 GCA_934477985.1 uncultured Eubacteriales bacterium | reverse complement strand
GCGCGAAGACAACGGCTGAAGAGCGTGCGGTCGCCGATTACAACGAGTTCTGTCGCGACGAGTTTGACCGCGTGTTCTTTAAGAAATACGCCGCGCGCTGCGAAAAGATCGGAGTTTATCTCGGCGGACATCTCGACAAGGATAACACCCTGTCGAGCGGAATAATGTGTGGACACGCCGACCGGATGCCGATCCTGCGAACCTTCGGCATTCCCGGCATAGACGTTATCTGGCGGCAGATTTTTCCCGGACCGACGGTCGACCCGGAGTACGACGGCATCGACTTCTACCCGCGCTTTGCGTCGTCGGCAGCTGTCCAGAGCGGCGGGATACTCGCGCTCAGCGAGAGCTTTTCGGTCTACGGCGACGGAGTGACGCCCGATCAGATGCGCTACGTGATGAATTACCAGCTCATCCGCGGAATAAATGTCTTCAACTTCATGTCGCTCCCCTATGGAAGAAAGCGCGGTCTGGCACTCTGCATGCGACCGGCACTCTGCCCCGAAAAGCCGGGATTTTACAACATGCGTGATTTCTACAAGACCTGCGCGCGCGAGTGCTACCTATCGCAAATCGGCGACCGCATCTGCGACACAGCGCTCTATGTTCCATCCGAAGCCGCCGTGAGCCGACGGCAGAAGGCGGCGTATGAGAGCTTCATAGCGCTCGGAAGGGAACTCGAGGAGCTTGGCATCGACTTCGACCTGATCAACGCGGACGGAGTGCGTGACGCGACCGAGTCGGACGGCTGCCTGAGACTCGGCAGAGCGGTCTACCGTCACGTCATCATCCCTGAAAATTCGGAAGCGCTGATCGACGTCATCGAAAAAGCCGCGCGCTATCCCGGCAGAGGGGAGCCGCTTACCACCCGCTCAAACAAGGCTCTGCGGATTTCGGCGCGCAGGTACTCAGACGGGCGGATATACACGCTCTTCAACGAGTCGACCGAGCCGATCGAGGATGAGATCACGATAAACGACCGCGGAAGCTGCTGTCTGCTCGACGTGAGGAGCGGACGCCTGATCGAGAGAGCAGCGGACAGGCTGAAGGTCAGCCTCGCGCCGGGCGAGACTGTTTTCTTCCTTTTCACCGAACGTGAGATCGCGACCGATAAAGAGGAGCTTCCGGAGCTGAGACTGTCATCGCCGGTCTTCCTGTCGGCAAGACGCTTCGAGGTGACGCCGGATGGCGTCTCGAGCCGCGAAGCCGATGAGAGCGAGACCCGCCTTGAAGAGTTTTCTGGCGAGGTCAGCTATGAGTTCGACGTGAGCTGCGATCATTCGATCGGCGGATTTGGGGCAGCGCGGCTTGAGCTCGATCTGCACGGCTGTACGGCAGGGGTTTCGATAGATGGCGAGACAGTCGCGACGCTCGCCGGGACGCCATCGACCGCGCTGATACCACTTGACCGACTGACGATCGGAAAGCTCACACTTACCCTCGCGAACACCGCGGCGAACGAGATAGCGGCGAAAAGCGATGTCTTCGCGTCCTGGGACGACATTGACTACAACCTCTATCACCCGCAGACGATCGTGTTCGAGCGTGATTCGTTATTCAAAATTCCTGATCCGAAGGAGATAATCAAATGAAAAAGCTGACTTTTGTACTTATCCTCGCGCTTCTGCTGACCGCGTGCGGTCAGACACCGACCGAGACTCCGGAAACGACCGGCGGTGAGACCTCAGCGCCGGTGACCGCCGATCCGGATTTCGAAAAATACGGCTATGTCGCGCCCGACATTCCGGATTCGGTCGACTATAACGGCGCAGAGTTCGGCATCGCGTATCCGACCTGGTCGAGCTATAAGACCTATTATTTCGCCGACTCCGAGGTCGGAGAGACGGTAAACGACGCCTGTTACAGGCGCACAGTCGCGGTCGAGGAGAAGCTCGGCGTCGACATAAAGCCCTACGCGTTCGGCGTCGAGAACGACACGCTGAGCTTTGTTGAGAAGACGGTCATGGCTGGCGTCGACGATTACGACCTGCTGCTGACACACAACTATGTCGGTGTGATCGGCATTCTGACCGGCGGGTACGTGATGAACTGGAACGACATCGGTTCGGTCGATCTTTCGAAGCCGTATTACAATCAGAACTCGCGTAAGAATCTCGAGGTTGACGGCGTACTGCCCTTCCTGTCCGGGGACTTCATCCTGCCGGACATAAACGGACTCTTTTTCAACACAAAGATGATCGGCTCCTACAAGCTCGAGAATCCGTATGAGCTCGTCAAGTCAGGCAAATGGACGCTCGACAAGCTCGAAGAGATGTCTAAAGCCGTTACGAGCGACCTCGACGGAAACGGAGTCTTTGACGATAAGGATCAGTACGGATTTGTCGGATGCTCGGGCTGGCAGTTTGTGTCGGCGGTGACCGGCGCGGGGCAGATGATGGTGAAGCGGGACAGCGGCGATATGGAGATCGCGATAAAGGATGAGCGCTGTGTCGACATCATTGACAAGCTCCAGAATTTCTTCTACAAGAGCGGCGACACGTTCATCTGGAAGCACTCGCGCGAGAACGACCCGAACAACGGCGGAACACCTCCGGTGAATTTCGCTGATGGGACATCGCTGTTCTATTGCGCGCCGCTGTCGTATTTCCCGTTCCTCCGCGCGTCGGAGATTGATTACGGCGTGCTTCCGTTCCCGAAGTATGACGAGAGTCAGGATGGATATTACAGCCTGAACTGGGCGGGCTATATGGCGGTGATGAAGACAGCGAGAGACCCGGAGATGACCGGATATGTTGTCGAGGCACTGTCGGCAGAGTCATGCAGGACGGTGCATCCGGCGTTCTTCAACGAGCTTCTGGGCGGCAAGATCGCACGCGATCCTGACGCTGTCGAGGCGCTCGGGATGATGTTCGACGACCCGGTATGTGACAACGGGATCATCACGAGCGTGTTCAAGATGATCTCCGCGGTGTTCATGGATGAGAACGCCGAGTATGTCTCGAGCGTTGATTCACAGATCGGCAGCTACAGGCAGTTCATCGACCAGTATGTCGAGGGCTGCGACGCGATGAAGTGATGAAGCGGAATTGAAAAATCCCCCGCGCTTTGCCTGGTGTTGGCGAAGCGCGGGGGGATTTTTGCGAAGTTGGCTTTGGTGAGCGCTCCGCGCGGGCGCCTGCGGGGCATCGAACCCCGCAGGCGCGTCAATCGCCGCTCGCAGCGCGGCGATTGACCCCGGCTGCCGCAGGCAGCCGGGGTGTTCAGATATGGAAGTCTTCTGTTTTTCGTTCTTTTATCGCGTCCAGGGCATAAGCCGTCATGACGGCGTCATCCCTGATTCCGTTCAGAATCCACTGCAGGTCATCATCGCTTACAAATTTTGATTTTAATATCCATCCAAATTCATCTATATGGTTTCTATCGCCGGCAAGCCTTTTTGCTATACTGCCGCCAGACGTTGAAAGGAACAATGAAAGCTCAGCAGGTATGGCGATGCCATTTTTGGC
>CAKSOR010000356.1 GCA_934477985.1 uncultured Eubacteriales bacterium | reverse complement strand
GGACTGATCTTGCACACTTTTGTGACCGATTTTGCACTGATTCCCGCCGCCGCTTCACAAAAAAATAAAATACGCCGGGAGATTGCTCTCCCGGCGTATTTTGTTATCCGAAACTCTTAAGAAGCTCATCGAGCTTTGTCTTGACGGTCGCCTCGTTTGAAGCCGCGAGCGACGCCGCGTTCGATTCCTGATTCTGTACCATGCTGGTAAGGGCGCTGATGTAGCCGGAGGTGACTCCGAGCACCTGCGCCGACTCGAGTCCGTAGTTGTTGCGGACGAGCTGGAGCATCTCTATCGAGTCCTCGTTCCGGAGTCCCTTCTGTTCGACTCTGACGCCGTAGTAGACCGGCATGACCGAGTCATAGCTCTCGTGCGTCAGCGCTTCGAGGATGTTTCCGGCACGGGATAAATCCTTCACGGTCACCGGGATTCCGAGCATCTGTGAGCTGACTCCGGTCTGCGTAATGTAATTCTCCTGCGCTTCGTCATACTTCGGGAACGGAACAAGTCCGTAGGAATCATTCATATTGCGGTATTCGCTGACCGCCGCGAGTCCGACCGTGACAAACGCCGCGCGACCGTTACGGAACATTCCGATGTATCCGTCCGATTTCTCGCCCGAACCGTTGTTCACGCGGATTATTCCGTTCTCGCTGTCAAACAGCTTGGTTATCTTACCAAGCGCGTCAACCAGCTTTTCACTCGTGAGCTGTACTTTGTACCCGCCCTTGTCCGGCTCGACAAAACGGTAATCGCACGAATATATCATCGCGCCCGGGACACTGGTGTGCCCGGCTATTCCGTATACCGCATTGCCTGATTCGTTCCACGTGAAGCTCTCGTCCCCGTTGAGCTGAGTGCACTTCTGCGCGTATTCATAGAACTTGTCGAGAGTCCACTTTCCATCGCGAACCAGCTGGTAAGGGTACTCGAGCTGCAACGAGTCGAGCTTCGTCTCGTTGAACAGCAGAACCCAGACCGAATCAAGCGGCATGAATTGCAGCGCGCCGGTCGCGGCATACAATTTGCCGTTGATGTCGAACGAACTGTTGAGCGATCTGTCCCACCAGATCTCATCGAGCTTCAGCTCGGGAATGGAATTGAGGTCGACGAGCGAACCCTCGGTCAGGATCGCCGGCTTGAAGTAGGGCTGCACATACGCCGCGTCAAATTCATCGTCGCCCGCCATAACCGAGTTTGTCACGCGATCCATAAGCGCGATCTGGTCGGTGTTCCACTGCGCGTATGGCATTTTTACTTCTTCGAGAGTGAAATTCATCGCCTGCTCAATCTTCCGGTTGCGGTTATAGACCGCGTCGTCGAGCATCTCGCCCGACTGCTCCTGGACATCGACACGTATGTATGACGAGAAATAGGTCTCGAAGTTCAGAACGCGGAATTTGTACCCATCATAGTTTACGTCGGGTATCCAGGTTGCTTCGGTGGTTGACTCGGGAGTCGTGTCCGAACGGGTGGTCACGTCCGACGAACCCTCGCCGCCGCATGACGTTACGACCGACATGAGCATCGCGAGGAAAAGAACCGCTGATATATGCTTTTTAAACATGTTATCTTCCTTTCTAAATATAAACTTGAGCGTTTTTTCGGCGCGCATTAATTATATCACATATCTTCCGGAATGTCAAGGACTGATCTTGCACACTTTTGTGACCGATTTTGCACAGCTTTGCGGCGCCGTCCCGGAATCGGAGGGCTTCGCGCGTCAATCCCCGCAAAGCCGGGCGGCTATCCTGCCCGCCGACTCGCCGGTCATGATGCAGGTGCCCTGGATGCGCGTGCTCGAGTGCGCGACATGGTCGGCTGAGATGCAGCGTCCTGCCGCGAGAAGATTTCCGAACTTCGCGCTCTCGAGCGATTCCTCGGGTATCTCGTAGAAGTCGCCGTGTATCTCTCCGCCGATCGCCTTCGACTTGCCCTTCGGGTCGTGGATGTCGATTATATACGACCCGCGCGCCGCCATTCTTTCAAACGTGCGGCAATTTATCACGTCGCCGCCGGTAAGCACGTACTTTCCGACAAGCCGCCTTGTCTCGCGTATGCCGAGCGTCGCCGCCGACTCTAGATAATATGCCTTCTCAAAGCCCGGGACAAAGCGCTTCAGGAAGTCGACGAGCTCGATGACCTGCTTCTGCGCCTTTAGCTCGCCTTCGTTGAGGCTGTCGGCATCCGAGCCGTCGATTCCGACCACACGCGACATATTGACGACCGCGACGTCGCGCCGGACTCCGCGCGAGACGAGGACGCGTCCCTGAGGAAGCGGCAGCTTGTCATCTCCGTCAACCTGCTCGAATCCGCAGTCTCCGGCGTACGGGAGCTTCGAATAATCGTCGAAGGTCAGTCCGAGATCGCCGTATTTCAGATTCTTGTTGTTGAAGGAGGCGGCTTTTTCGTAGTCGACGCCGCCCATTGTGAAGAATATCGAGACAGGCTGCATGACCCGTTCGCTCGGCGCGTAGCCCGAGTATTCCCTGCCCTCGGTGTAGTGCACCTTGTCGAGTCCAGACTCAACGAGCGACTCCATCACGCCAGGCTCGCTTCCGAGCGAGTAACTGTCCCCGGCAAGCGCGATCAGGTCGCCGTCTCCGGTCGCGTCGATGAAGACCTTGCTCTCGATGACCGTAAGCCGCGATTTCCCGGCGACTATCGCCCTTGCGACCCTGCCGTTTTCGGTGTCCGCGCCGATGAGCCGCGTGTGGAACAGGACGGTGACGCCTGCTTCGCGGCAGAGTTTCAGCAGGACATACTTGAGGATATGCGGCGCGGCGATCCGGTCGCCGACCTCGGACTTATCCGGCACGCAGTATTCGCCGGAGAGTCTTTTAACCTCGCCGCAGATTTCGTCGATCAGTCCTCCGAACGGCTTTCCTGAACGGCTTCTTATCGACGAGAGCGGTGTGACGAGTCCGAGTGTCGCCTGACCGCCCAGGATTCCGGAATCCTCGACCAGGATGACCTTCTTTCCCTGCCGGGCAGCCGATATTGCCGCGGAGCATCCGGCGACTCCTCCGCCGATGACGGCGATGTCGGTCTGGTAGCTTTTTTCAATCTCACGTTTGAATGTGTACATAACACACCTCCTTGAATTTATGTATATATCATTATATCACGTTATCTGGATTTTTGATAGGACAAATCAAACATTAATCTGCCAAAAACAAACATTATTGACTTTGCGCGCGCGGCGCAGGCGGGAACTCTGTTCCCGTCGACCTCGCGTGCCCGGATCGCGCGAGGTCGATGGCGCTGCTACAAGCAGTGGGAGCAAGCTCCCACTGCGCCACCTGCGTTCGCCGGGCGGCAAGCCGCCCGGCGAAGCCTCATGTGCGGCTCCCCGATACAAAATAGCGGCTGACGCAACGCGTCAGCCGCTCCTACCCATATCCACGTTTTTTCAGCTTCCGGCAGCCTCATTACCAGCCATACCGACATAGGTTATAGTCGTGTAAGGCGAGA
>CAKSOR010000355.1 GCA_934477985.1 uncultured Eubacteriales bacterium | reverse complement strand
GGTCTGCTGAGATGTAGTTCGTGGTATGCCGATGTTCTTTTAGTGAATAATGAATAATGAATATTGAATAGTGAATAATACAGTAACTATTTGTCAGCATCCAGATCCTCCATCAGTTCCTTCACGGAATGGAACTCCTTGCTCATACCGACGCCGTTGCGAGCGTTTTCGATAGCCTTTGCCGTCTCCTCGTTGGGCACGCTTTTGGTGAGCCTGAACGGTATCTGCTGTTCACGCACCGACTGCTTTGCGAAGGCTGTTATTGCCGTGGTCAGATTCAGTCCGAGGTCATTCACCAGCTCTTCGAACTGTGCTTTAAGCTCCTCATCCATGCGTATCGTAAGACTTGTGGTTGCCATATGATTCACCGCCTTTCATTTGTAATAACAGTATATCACTATCGCACGATTTTGTCAATACAATATATGTAAATAATATCTGTGTCCGACAATAAAAAACACAAGGGAGTTTTGCGAAATTACGCGCCAATGTGCCAATTCAAGCCACAACAATAGAAAATCTTGGCGGATTGGCGGCAGAAAATCAAAAACTCCCTTATGTTTTTTTATGCTTGGTCTGCTGAGATATAATTCGTGGTATGCCGACGTTCTTTTATTGAATATTGAATAGTGAATAATGAATAATGAATAATTATATATTCAACAACCTGACACGGCTGAGTTCCCGCGATAAGTGCATGTCCTTCGTAACCTCATACCCATCCATTCGAACCGTGACCTCATACCTGCCATAGAACCCTCTGAACTTCACTCTGCCGCTTTCGGTCTTCAGGTCGGCGTTCGTCTTCCACTCGGTGTTTATCAGCCTGTCAAGCTCCTTGTACGCCTTTTTCTCGTGGTAGTCCCCGGCTATGAGTCCCGCTGACGGAAGATTCTCGTCGCCCGCCTTGCGCTTTGTGGTGAGGATTCCGTCGTCAGGGAGATTCCACCAGGTCAGTCCGGTCAGCGCCTTGTGCGAGAAGCATATCCTGTAAAGCTGTCTTGCCGCCAGTGCCTGCAAGTCCTCGTCCTCCTCGCCCTCGATCTTCGACGGAATGCTGATCTCCGAGATATTGATGGGCTTTCCGAGGCAGGCGTAGGTGTCGAGCACGTTATAGAGCCGCTCGCCGTTATAGACATTCTGACCTCCGCGGTCGCCCAGGTGGCACTGCATTCCGATCTCGTCGATCTTACAGCCTCTTGAAAGCAGGTCCTTTATGTTGAGATAGTAACCGCTGTACTTTCCCCTGAACTCATGGAAGGAAGCGCCTACGGTATCGTTGAGAATCAGTGTGTTCGCCGGGAAGAGCTTTCTCGCGAGGTCGAACATCCAGACGCAGTAATCGTCCTCGGGGAGCATATAAGCCCAGTTTCTGGCACGCGACTCCATGTAGACGTCATAGACCCTCGAGGGCTCGTTGACCACGTCAAAGCGCTCACAGCGATCCCTGAAGCGCTCGGCGATAGCCTCAAAGCGCTTCTCAATCAGGTACTTTATCTCGCTGTAGGGGTACTTCATAAGCCACGAGGGAATGAACTCATGCCAGAAGAGCGGATGACCCTTCATCCGCAGGTTGTTCTCCTCGCAGAAGTCAGCGACCATCTCAGCCGGAGGGCGGCGGTAGACATCGTTGGGGGTATCGGCGGAGTAGCGTGTAACGCCCTCGACCGGCTCTGTGCCCTCCCAGTAGAGCGGGATAGCGGCTGAGTTGAAGAGGTTTGTGAACTCCTTCTCGTAGCGTTTGTTTTCGGAGTCGGTGTCGTACTGTTTGTACATGAAGATATTAGCTCCGAAGTTGAAGTCGTTTTCGGTCTGACGGAGGGTGACTTCAGCGTCGACCGGCTTGCCGTCCTTTGTGATGATGAGCTCGAACGAGCCCTTGCGGTTAGCGTCGATATCGCGGTCGACCCGGGCGTTTGTGTAGTCCTCGCCGGCGAGGATATGGCGGTAGATTTCTTTTTCCATGATGGCGCTCCTTTTTTATTTTATTATAGCACAATCCCCGGCGCGTGTCAACAAATATATTGCGATGAACAGATAGTATATTACTGAGAATAGTCAGGCTTCCCCGGAATCTCTGTTATATTCCCCCGCGCCGCGAAAGACTGATCCGGCAGGGAGACAAAAAACCGGCTCAGGATTTTTCCTTCCTGAGCCGGAGGGGCTTAGTTAATCACACCTGGTGGTTCGGATTCAGTGCTTTCTCTTGCTGACAACGATGCCCGCGAGGGAAGCGACCGCCGCGATTACCGGAACAACGATGAAGTCAGGAGTAGCGGCTGCCGACGGCTTGGTGAGTTCCTTATCGCCGGGGACGAACTTGACGACGTTGAACGAACCGGACTTTTCAGTCATGAAACGCACGAAGACAGTGTGAGAACCCGCGCCGACCTTTGCGGGATCGAGATCAGCCGTGAAGGTCTTTGCGTCCTTGATCTCCCAGCCGCCGGTGTTTCCGCACTCGAGGGTAGCCACAGGAGTTCCGTAAGGATCATCGATGAAGATACCGAGAGTAGCGTGACCGTCAGCCGCGCCGAACGAGAAGTCGATAGCGATCTGCTTTGCGCCGGTCTTGCCGAAGTTGCAGTTCGGGAAGACTACCATGTCGTCCATGGACGAGTAGCCAACGCCGTATTTGTCCATCTTCGCGATGGAGTTGCCGGAACCGCCCTTGTCCTTGGTGTTGATCTGGTCAACGACCTGGGTGGTGGCGTCGAGAACCTTGAGCCCTCCGAAAGGATCGAGCGACGGATACTTTATCTGGTTGGCAACGGTCTTGGTGGTCTTGATGACAGAAGCGGACTCAGTAAAGTAGATGTAGTCGAACGAGCCCGAAGCCTGGTTGGTAGCCATGACGTAAACGTTGTGCTTACCAGCGGAAACCGAGCAGTTCGCGGTGAATTCCTTGTGGTTGACGATCTCAGAGCCCTTGGTCTCGCCCTTCTTTACGGTGAAGGCAGCGACCGGATTGCCGTAGGGAGTGTCAATGTATACGGCGAAGGTGGTCTCGTCGTACTTATCGGGATTGTGGAAACCGAAGTTTACGGTAACCTTCGAAGCGCCCTTGGAGCCGAAGTCGACTGCCGGATAGACAGCGAAGTCGCCGCGGTCGTTACGACCCGTACCGTAATCCTTTGCATACTGGAAGGGGTGGTTGGAAGATCCACCGGAGTTGTCGATATTATCGTACATGATGGTGGACGCGCTGATGCGGAATGTCTCCTTATCGAACGCCGAAGGGGAAGCCGCCGATACAGAGGAACCAATAACTGCCATTGCAAGCAGCATGGAAACCGCAAGGATGAGAGATAATGTCTTTTTCATCGTGTTCTCCTTTTGAAAATAATTTTTCCGCAGATACCTGCCGGACACACCACCAATTGCATCCGCGCATGAATCATCGTGTACCCATTATACTCGCCATTTGTGAACACGAACATTATTATTTGTTAAATTTCTTTAAATTATACTCAGAATGAC
>CAKSOR010000354.1 GCA_934477985.1 uncultured Eubacteriales bacterium | reverse complement strand
CCTCTAGGAGAGGAGGCTTTCTTTTGGCTCCTCTACAGAGGAGCTGGCAAGCCGTAGGCTTGACTGAGGAGTCTCTGCCGGAAGGATGCATTCTCCACCGACTCCCCAAAGTTTCTATTGACATGCTCCGGAAAATCATGTATAATGAAAACAGGGAAAACGATCCCGGAAGAAACGCCGCTATGGCAGATTGGAGTTTTAACCATGGCAGAGGAAAATATGCTGGATGAGGGTATGCAGGGCATGCTCTATACCTTAGAGGACGAGGACGGAAACGAACAGGAGTTTGAAGTCCTGGGCGAAATGGAATACAACGGCGCGGAATACTGCGCACTGATCCCGTACTATGAAAACGAAGAGGAGCTGCTGCAGGATGACGGCGAGTTCGTGATCCTGAAGCGCGAGGTGGTGGACGGAGAAGAGATGCTCTGCACCATCGAGGACGATGACGAGTATGACGCAGTGGGCAACCTGTTCCTCCAGGAGCTGAGCGATCTCTATGACGAGGACGGGGACGAAGGGGCAGACGTGCAGTAAGCATCGGTTCCCCATCGTGCAGACAGAAAAATTTTCACAAATTTCCTATTGATTTTTGTGAAAAACAGTGCTATAATAAACATAGAAAATCAGATCCGGTTTCCGGCAAAGCAAAAACTACTGCCCAGTTCGAGACATTGCGGTTTTTATAATCCAACACTCTTTTGAAGGGAATCTGACTCCTGCTGTGGATTGCAGACCTCCTGCCTGCGGCAATGACCGCAGCGGACGAAGGGAGCGCGAAACAGAAGGGAAGATACCCACCTTGCTATTATAGCTTGGTTTTATTCGCTGCAAGACGGCTGGGTGGTTTTCTTTGAACCACACAAGGCACTCTGTGAGAGCATCACGGGGTGTCTTTTTCTGTCTGCATGCCCCTGCAAAAAAAACGCCTTGCCTTTTTGGCAGAGCCGTGGTATAATAGAAGGGACATCGAAAAAAATCCGGCGGGCATGGCACGCGTCTGCGCAGACATGCCCGGTGACACCCGTTTGGCTGAAAGGAGTTTTCATGCAAAAAAAATGGACCGCAGTCTGTGCGGCTGTTCTGACCATCGCTGCCCTCATGACCGGCTGTACCAGTGTGCCGGAGGAGGGACAGACCCCGGTGGACATCACCGCCGGGACAACTGCCGCAGAGAATGCCGCAGAAACCGAAACCACAGCAGATGAAGCTGCAGCCGAACCGGCTGAGAGCACCGCAGAGACAGAGGGCGGCGGAGAGAATACCCCCACGGCAGAGACCTCTGCCCCGTCTCAGGAGACCATCGGCAGCACCGGCATGACGGCAGACCAGTGGGTCGCACAGGCACAGCAGATCTATGAGACCGCCTGTGAGACCTATTATACTTACCTCTGCACCAGCAGCGGCTATACCTATGACGAGACCGACACCCTGGACGGCGGCTATGTGCGCATCACCAGCTGTGACAGCATCGAAGCGGCAGAGGCGGAGTTCTACTCCGTTTTTACGCAGACAGGCCACGAGAGCGCATTTGACGGCATGTTCCAGACCGCAGACGGAAAGCTCTACGGCAGGATCGGCGACCGGGGCGCGGATATCTCCTATGTCTCCTCACAGGTGACGGCGCTGACGGGCAGCACAGAGGATACGCTGACCTTTTCTGTCACCGATTCCTATGAAGATCCGGAGACCGGAGAGACCTCTGCACAGGAGAACGTCTTTACTCTGGCGATGGAACGGGGTGTCTGGCGCGTCAGCCAGTTCACCATGCCCTACTAAAAAGGAGATGCAGCTATGTTTCAGAAAATCCTTGCAGGACTGACTGCTGCCGTGATCGCTGCCGCCGGCTCCCTCTTCTGGACGGCTTCTGCCGAAGAGAGCACACACAAGACTGTGGAGATGGAAAAGAGCGCGGCGCTGTTCTATGAATCCAACGGCGTGCAAAAGCCCATTTCAGAAAGCGAGATCACCGGGCGCATTGTGGTGGCGGTACAGGACTATCCGGTGCATGTGAACATCACACGCTATTCTATCGAAGAGCCGGTGGAATACTATGACACCGACATCACGCCGGATCCGGAGGCAGATGTCACGGAGTTTGTGTTCCTGACCGACCGCTGTGAATGGACACCGGATGCCTCACAGTTCGATCACACCTATACGTCGGACAAGCTGAGCCGCACCTATACCTCGGTCTATCGCGTGACCATCAGCGAGCCGAAAACAGAGGACGCGGTCTTTGCGGACGAAAACGTCATCATCGCAGATTCCCACGCAGAAGCCGACATCAGCGGCAACAGCGTCTATACCTATCAGGTCTCGTTCTCAGAGGACATGGAGACCCCCGTCTCTGCCGGAGCGCCCACAGCCGCGATCACCTCAGACGGCGGCCTGGCGGTCTCCCGGAGCATCACCATGCTGTACAAGCCCTATACCCTGGGGGATACCGACGGTGACGGAGAGACCAACGCGCGGGACGTTTCTCTGCTGCTGTCCTATGCCGCATGCACCTCTCTGGGGATGCCGGAGCCGGCGGGCATTACGCCGGAGGCATGCGACATCAACCAGGACGGCGCTGTCAACGCCAATGACGCGGTCTATCTGCTGACCTACTGCGGATGCATCGGCGTCGGCGAGGAGGTCACCCTGAAGGACGTGGTGACGCGTCTCTCCTGATCTGTAACACCAAAGAATACTGCGCAAAAAAGCCGCACAGCCCGGACAAGATATCCGAAGCTGTACGGCTTTTGCTGTTCTGGTGCGGATGACAGGACTTGAACCTGCACGCCGGAGCAATAGAACCTAAATCTATCGTGTCTGCCAATTTCACCACATCCGCAGCATGATTCAGTATATCACATTTTGCTGTGCTTGTCAAGACGCAAATTCGATTTTTCCCAGAAACCGATTTTCACAACAGCCTCCCGGAAAGGGGCGGAGCGGTTTTTCGGGGAATCCTTTTACGGCGTTTTCGGCATAGGCAGAGCCGCGCCGGTCAGACTGCATATTTACAAAAACAGGTTGTAATTTTCCGGGAAGTGTGCTACAATAAAAAGGTATGTGCACCAGACTGTGCACGGGCAGAATCCACGCAGAACAAGGAGAAAGATCATATGCTGTTACGCATGACAGATATCAATAAATTTTATAACGGGAACCAGGTGCTCTCACACGTTTCGCTGACGGTAGAGGACAATGACCGCATCGGACTGATCGGTGTCAACGGCTGCGGAAAATCCACGCTGCTGCGCATCCTCACAGAGCAGGAGCTTCCGGATCATCTGGTGGAAGGGGACGGCGAGATCGCCCGTTCTGCAAAGACCAGCATCGGCTATCTGGAGCAGATGGGCGGTCTGGACCGGGAGAGCACCGTCTGGGCGGAGATGCGCAGTGTGTTCCGTCCGCTGCTGGAGACACAGGAGAACATGCACCGCCTGGAAGAAGCCATGCAGTCCGGCGATCTGTCCGGCGCAGAGGAATACCAC
>CAKSOR010000353.1 GCA_934477985.1 uncultured Eubacteriales bacterium | reverse complement strand
GTTCTTCGGGATCGCGAAGAAAGCGCCCGCCGACCTCAACGGCGACGCGGTGATGGACGCTGACGACCAGTACGGCGTCGTGGGCTCGGTAAAGGCGTTTTACAACACGCTGATAACCGGCGCGGGCATCAAGTACGTCCGGATGGACAAGGACAACTATCCATATTTCGACGTTCCCGGCAACGAGAAGACAATCAGCTTCTTCGAAAAGCTCGTCCAGACCGTGAGCTCCGACCCTGACATCTACTACGACGACAACGACGGAGTCGACGGCGGAAACGTCGATAAGTTCCCGAACGGTCAGATACTCTTCCAACAGGCCGGAGTCTTCGGCATCACAAACCAGCGCTACCGCGAGATGAAGGCTGACTTCGGAATTCTCCCCGCTCCTAAATACGACGAGAACCAGGATAAGTACTACTCATATACGAACATCGGCGAGATAGCGACTCTCCCGCGCAGCTACGACACATCCAGAGCCGAGAACATCGGAATCCTGATGGAGGCGATGAGCTTCTACTCTCAGCAGAATATCGTCGATACCTATAAGAAGGTCATACTCCAGACCAAGATGACCCGCGACGACGACTCGTCCGAGATGCTCCAGTATATCTTCGACGGTATCTCGTTCGACTACGGAATCGTCGTCTGGCAGAACGACATCGGCAATGCCTTCATGAAGCAGGTGTTCAAGCCGAAGTCTGATACCGTCGCGTCGACTGTGGATACGATAAAGACCTCGCTTGAAGCGAAGATTGAGGAATTGAAGACCGCGGTCGTGGATATGCCCTGAGGTTTACCGAAGTATTATTCATCAGCCGCAAAGCGGCGGCTTCATTAATCACTATTCATTATTCATTAAAAAGCGTCGGCACACTACAAGCTGACGTATAGCCCACAAGCGAACAAAAGCGGCTCAGGATACTCTCATCCCGAGCCGCTTGCTATTCAAGTGAATATTGAATAATGATTAATGAATAATGAATAATACACGCGCTGCGTTAAGCCTTTGCCTCATAATATTGTGCCTGCGCGTGCCACAGCTCGTGGTACTTTCCACCCTTCGCGAGCAGCGCGTGGTGCGAGCCGAATTCAACCACCGCGCCCTTATCAAACACGGCGATCTCATCGCAGAACTTGCACGACGACAGCCGATGGCTTATGTAAATCGCGGTCTTATCCCCGGCGATGTCGTTGAATTTCGAGTAAATCTCCGACTCGGCGACCGGGTCGAGCGCGGCTGTCGGCTCGTCCAGTATTATGAACGGAGCGTCCTTACAGAGCGATCTCGCGATCGCGATCTTCTGTCCCTCGCCGCCCGAGACGTTGACGCCCTTGTCGTCGTAGTCCTTATAGAGGTAGGTGTCAAGCCCATTTTCGAGCGATTTCAGTCTCTCGCCGAAGCCCGCCTTCTCAAGGCAGTCCGCGACCTGTGCCCTGTCGTAATCAACCCGTCCGGCGACATTCTCGCCGAGCTTCAGCGAGAAGAGCTTGAAGTCCTGGAAGACCACCGAGAAGACCGACATGTACTCCTTGTAGTCGTACTTCCTTATGTCGATGCCGTTTAAGAGTATCACGCCCTCGGTCGGGTCGTAGAGCCTGCAAAGGAGCTTTATGAAGGTCGTCTTGCCGCTTCCGTTCATTCCGACGACGGCGAGTCTGCTTCCGACCCTGAACTTTATGTTGACATGGCGGAGAGAGTAATTCTCACTTCCGGGGTACTTGAACGACACGTCGCGGAACTCGATCTCATAGTTCCGGTCGCTCCGCTTCTCGACCGTCAGGCTGCCCTGATACATCCGGTTCGGTATGTCGAGGAACTCGAACACAAGCTCGAGAAAATGCGCGTTGTTGTACATATCGCCGATCAGCCGGACAAACGACGAGACCGTCCGCGAAACCCTTGTCACCGACGTGACATACTGCGTGACCGCGCCGAGCCCGAACGCCCCCGCCCACGCCTTCAGGCAGACAAACAGATAGACAATCCCGGTGAACACCGTCGACACAGCCGCCGATGCCGCCTGATAAAGTCCCATTGGACCGCGCGCGAGCTTCGCGAAATATCCGTTCGAGTTGAAAGTGCTCTCCTTGTTGGCGTTGTACTTCTCGCAAATAATATCCTGTCGGTAGATCCGCGCGTCGGTCGACTTCTCCTGCCTGAACCCAAGGTATCCGAAGAAGCCGAAGAGGCGGTTGGCGAGGTTGTGCTGTCCGGCGCTTTTAGCCCAGTAGCTGCCGCTCTTGTTGGCGAGCGCGGGCGAGATATACGTCACAATCAGCATGGCGGCGACGACCGCGACGATGAACAGCGGACTGTTGAACACCCTGTAGCCCCCGGCGGTATCTGGGACTTTCGACGTGAAGAGCGTGACGGTCAGCGCGATTCCTCCGCCGATCGAGAAGATATACGAGAGCAGGCTGTCGAAGTTCCCGAGCACCCGACCGAGTCCCCAGCCGCCGCCGTTCGCGTTCTGTCTTATCGTGTCGAGTTTTTCATGAGTTCTGGTGTCGTCGATGTCCTGGTAGTCCATCGTGAGGAGCTTGTCGTTGAAGATCTTCTGGAGCTCATACCAGTAGACCGACCCGCGGTTCGCCTTCAGGCGGCTTATGACAGCCGAGCCGAGCGAGATTACCGCGGCGGATATGAGCGACGCCAGCACAAGCCCCCAGAGTCTGCCCGGGTCGCGGTTGCCCGAGAGCTCGTTCACTATCCGCGCCGAGAGATATATTCCGACATAAGGCGTCAGTGACGACCACACAGCGTCGGCGGCGCGCACTCTGATCACACCCGGACACCTGCCGGCGATGAGCTTCACGGCGCGCATATTCACGGCAAACGCTCTTTTCAGAGACATCTTCTTATTCTTCTTCATCCGACTTTTCCTCCTTGTAGTACTTGCTCTGCACACCGAAGAGCTCGGCGTACTTTCCGCCGAGAGCCATCAGCTCGTCGTGAGTGCCCTCTTCCTTTATGCCGCCGTCCGCGATGAGGATTATCCGGTCGCAGAAGCGGGTGGAAGCCAGGCGGTGCGAGATATAGACCGACGACCGACCCTTTGTCATCTCGTTGTACTTATTGTACATATCGGCTTCGGCGATCGGGTCAAGCGCGGCTGTGGGCTCGTCGAGCATGACAAACGGCGCGTTCTTGTAGAGCGCTCTCGCGAGCATCAGCCGCTGAGTCTCGCCGCCCGAGAGCATCGTCGCGTCCTCGTATACCGTTCGGACGAGTTTGGTGTCGTAGCCATCGGGGAGCGACTCAATCTTTTCGGTCAGCCCGGCTTTGGCTACGCAGTCCTTGACGCGCTCCATGTCGATGTCATCCTCACGCTGAGCGACATTCGTCTTGATCGACCCGGCGAGAACCGAGAAGGTCTGGAAGACCGCCGAGAAGAGCGTGTAATAATCCCTGCGGTTGTAATCGCGTATGTCCTTTCCGTCGAGCGTGACGCGCCCCTCTGTCGGGTCGTAGAACCCGCACATCAGCTTTATAAGCG
>CAKSOR010000352.1 GCA_934477985.1 uncultured Eubacteriales bacterium | reverse complement strand
AGGCAGGTCTATCTCAGCGTTGAGGAGCTAAACAAAAAATACGAGCGCGAGATCGCGTCCCGCTTCGAGCAGATTCAGAGCGTGACTAATGTGAAAACCTATCAGAATTTCCTGAAATACGATGAGTCGCTCTTTGATTCCACCGAAATATCTGTCTGCCTGCTGAACCAGTATCTTGTTTGCAGCACCAATAATGACGGCAACCCCCTCATGATGCTCGGATTCAGGCACGAGGAGGCTCTCGAAAAACAGTTCGACGACGCTCATGCCATAAGCGTCGAGAAGTTCATAATATGCTGCGGCAATGAGCTCCGGATGAATATCATCAAGGCGCTCAACAAGCACGGCGAGCTCACCGCGAGCCAGCTCTCCCAGACGCTCGGCTGCCCGGTCACAACGACCATCCGCCACATTGATTATCTGAGAAACAACAACCTGATCTTCATGTCGAGGCGCGAGGGTCTTCAGATATTCTACAAGCTCAATTTAAAGCTTTTCAGGAAGATGAAGGGCGAGCTCGACAGCCTGCTCGACGACATTCTTTCGAAAAGGTGACGGCTGACCGCGAAAAAGAGCCGGAGGATGTTCCGATGTCCTCCGGCTCGCTTTTTTTCACGTATTTTTGAAAGGTTTCGGTTTATGAGCGCAACTTTTTCAGTCCTTGTCGGCTCTGAGAACCGCGCCGAGCATTACGGTCGCGCCCTCGGTGCAGTGCTCGGGGCTCGAATATTCGGGCTCACAGTGCGAGAGTCCGTTCTTCGACTGGACGAAGATCATTGTCGTCGGGAGCATGTAGGCGGCAAACTGTGCGTCGTGTCCCGCGCCTGAGTGGATGTACTGGTGGCTGACACCGGCTTCCTCAGCCGACGCCTTGACATATCCGACGAGCTTCTTGTCCCAGTAAACCGTGTCGCGGTTCCAAGCTTTGACGACCTCGCAGCGGCAGCCGACCCATTCCTTATCGGCACAGCTCTTCACGACGGCTAAAACCTTCTCGAGCGCCTTCGGGTCTTCGTGACGCGCGTCGATCGAGAAATCGAAGTAATCCGGCACGCAGGTGTGAACGCACGGGTGGCAGACGACCTCGCCGGTCGTGTAGACGAGATCCTTTATGCCGAGCTTATCTATCTCGTCGTGCAGGTAGCAGAGCGCCTTCGCGGCGGCGTAGAAAGCGTCGCGGCGCTTCGGCATCGGGAAGGTTCCGGCGTGCACCGTCTGACCGTAGAACTTCACGCGGTAGTTGAACATTCCGAGCACACAGTCGACGACTCCGATGTCGTTCCCGGCGTCCTCGAGAATCGGTCCCTGCTCGATGTGGGTCTCGAACATGCAGAGGTACTTGTCTGGCGAGAGACGGTACTTCCTGTCGCCCTTGAAGCCCGACGCGTCGAGTGCCATTCCGAAGGTCTTCGTGGAGTCGAGAATCGACTTCGAGTTCATCATGTCGTCGTATCTGAACTTCGAGCCGATGTCGTCGGGCAGGTAGTCGTTGCAGACGATGCCCGAGCACATCATCGCCGGCGGATAGAGCGAGCCCTCCTCGTTCGTCCAGATCATCGCGGTCAGCGGGTGCTTGTGCGGGATCTTCTGCTCCGCGACCGTCTCGAGCACCTCCATCGCCGACATGACGCCGAGGATTCCGTCGTAGTTTCCGCCGTTCTTGACCGAGTCGACGTGCGAGCCCATGACAATCCGCTTAGCGTCGGGGTCGCTGCCCGGCAGGGTCGCGTACATGTCGCCGAGATCGTCGATCTCGATCGCCGCGCCGATCTTCTCCATGCGCTTTCTGAATTCATTGCGCGCCTTTATCGCCGCCTCAGAGAGTGAGTAGCGTGTGATTCCGCCGTGTCCGGCGTCGCCGAACTTCGAGAAGGTCGCGATCTTATCCTTCATTCTTTCAAGACTACAGGTATACATGACTTATCATCCTTTCTTCAGGCGCACCGGACAGTAAAGCGTGTCAGCGCTCAGACCGTGCGGCGGCGCCTTTGTTTCAAGCGTTTCTGGCTTTCTTTTCATTAACCTCGCGCGGCTTGCACTGCGCGGGGATCTTGCAGCATTTTTCGAGCAGTTCCTTCATCTCGCCGGGAGTCACGTAGAAGCTGAAATTCTTCCGCCCCGGCTCGTCGTCGAGCGTGGCAAGGAACTTGTCGCCCCAGTCGTTCAGGTAGAGCTCAGCTCTGGCGAAATTAATCCCCATGGCTGTGCATAACTCCTCCATCGCCGGGGTCTTCCGGGCATACCCGAGCAGCGCGCCGTCCCACGGCAGGAGAAAATCGAGTCTGCCCATGAACGGCGGCTTCAGCCCGACCTCAACGCGCATCTCACTCGGCGCTTTCGCCATCTCGAACGACTCGATCGTCCGGAAATGGTCGTACGGCAGGAGCGCGGCGAGCTTCAGATATTGTCTTTCCTTCTTATCGTCTGGCATTTCAGCTTCTCCCTTCTCTCAGATCAGTGACTTTTTATATATGTCAAACAATTCATCCTCGGTCGGCTCCGCGACGCAGTTCTTTATGTTCTTCGCGCCGATCGCTATCGCGGCGTAGCCTTTCAGCTCGTCCTCAGTAAAGCTCTCAACCTCCCCGAGGAGCTTTTTCAGCCCCGCGCCAAGCCCGTCAAGGCTGACGTCGAGCGCCGCCAGCAGGTCGCCGACCTTCTCGGGGCATCTCTCGTTCGTGAATTTTAGATATTCGTAGAGTAAAAGTCCGTTCGCGCGACCGTGGTCGATGTGCCTGAAATAGGTCAGCGAGTAGCCCATCGCGTGAACCGCGGTCGTAGCGGTCTGGGCGATGACAATTCCGCCGAGCAGCGCGCCGTACTGTAAAAGCTCAAGCTCTTTGTCGGTGAGCCCGCCCCTCCCGAGCGCGCCGAAGCAGCTGTATATCGCCTTCGCGCCGTCAAGCGCAAGAAGCGAACTGAAACGGTCGGCGCGGTTCGCGAGGAAGCTCTCAACGCAGTGCGACAGGGCATCGAGAGCCGTGTTTACCGCCGTATTTATCGGAAGCCCTCTCAGATACTTCGGGTCGAGCAGCGCCAGCGTCGGAAACATGCCGGGCGAGGCGATCGTCTTCTTGGTCTTCGCCTCATCGTCGGTCAGGATCGAGTACTGCGTGACCTCCGATCCCGTCCCGGCGGTCGTCGGAATGAAGACCATCGGGAGTATCTTCCCGGGGTAATTCCCCGAGAAGAGCTTTGATTTCGGAATATCCTGCGCCGCTAGCAGCGCTATCGCCTTTCCGGTGTCCATCGGCGAGCCGCCGCCAATCGCCGCGATGAAGTCCGCGCCGAAATTTCTCGCGGCACGAGCGCCCGCATAGACGCTCTCAATCGTCGGGTTCGGCACAGCGCCGTCGAAAATCTCGTAGGCGATGTTCTCACTGTCAAGCGCCGCGGTCAGATCGTCGAGCGCGCCGCAGACCTTCGCCGAGTGCTTTCCGGTGACAATCAGCGCCTTTCTGCCGAGCTTCGCGACGCTTTTCGAATTGTTTGCGACCGAACCGGTTCCCATGTGTATTTC
>CAKSOR010000351.1 GCA_934477985.1 uncultured Eubacteriales bacterium | reverse complement strand
ACGTGGTCTCACTCGCTTTCTCAAGCCGACCTCATTTGCGCTCTCCGAGCAGTCTCACCGGTCCGAGCATTCCGGACGGCGGTATCTGCATGAACACCGAGAAATTGTCCTTCACCCGGTTCGCGAGCGTGTTCGAGACGATCACCTCGAGCACGTTTTCGCCGTCCTTGACATACCCGCTTATATCGAAGAGATACGGCGGGCAGATGCGCGTGCCAAGATTTTCTCCGTTAAGCCGGAGCTCAGCGGTCGAGCCGACATAACCGAGGTCGAGCGCCATCCGCCCGGCTTTTTTCGCGTTGAAGGTCGCTTTGTAGCTGATCTTTCCCGAGAAGTCAGGCAGTTCTCCGGCGGCTGTTATGTTGAAGAGTTCTTCCGACGTCTTATAGTGCCTGAATTCCGAGAGGTTCTCCGAGTCGGCTACCGCGATCTCGTACCCGCGGTCGGGCGCTCCGATCTCCTTCCATACGGTCTTTGCCGGGAGGTCGGTCTTCCCGCAGAAGTCGATGACGCAGGACTGGCAGGGCAGGAGCTCAATATGAATTCTGCCGTCCTCTGTTTTAGCTGAATGACTGCCGTCGCCGAGCAGATCGAGGTACGCGTACTCGCCGCTCACACCAAGGTTGATCATCGCGTCGGTCTTCACTGACACCGACTCATTGAAGAGCATGAAGATGTCCGAGCCGTCTCTCCGGCAGTGATATATCCGGAGAAGCTCGCTCACTCCATCGGCTTTTACCGACGCGAGTCCTGCGGCGCGGAACTTCTTCGCAAGGTCTCCGAGCGGGACGGTTTCGGTTTCAAACGGGCAGTTCTCGGGCGCTTTGTCGACGAACCAGACCGGAAGTCCGGCGTCGATCAGCCGTTTAATCACTTTGAAGAACTCGTCGCTCTGAATCTTAGCCCACGGGATTATCAGACAGCCGAAGCTCTCGCCGTTTATAAACAGGCGCGAGTCTCTCACTTCGGCGCTCTCAAGGTAGTCGAGCGGGACTATATCGAAGTCGATCTTGTCGTCGTAGAGCAGCTTTGCGGGCTTCTGCATGTACATGTATTTCCCGCCGTTCTGCCAGTCGCAGTTCATCCACTCGGCTTCGCCGTGATAGAGTATCGCGGCGTCGGCGACATGTGTCGCGTCCGAAAGCAGATGCGCCGCTTTGTTCGTGTAGCACATAAGCGTTTTGAAGCCTTCAAACTGCGGGTCGTGTCCCTCCGCGCCGAAATGCGGCGGGCAGTCGGGATTCGGATAGATCGGGCTGAACGCGTGCGGGACGAAGTTGTTGACGCCGCGGACGAGCAGAAAGTCTATGAGCCACTTCATGAAAGTCGCGCTTTCCGCCCAGCCATACGCGCCGAAGACCTCGCACATCGCGCGCCCTTTCATTTCGGGCTTCAGATGCGCCATAGACGATGCCAGCTTCGCGAGTATGTAGTTGTAGAACTCCCCGTCGCTGTTGTTTCCGGCACATGAGGACGTGTGGATGATGCTCTCCATTCCCGGCATGACCTGGTGCAGGACGATGTCCATGCCGCTCATGTCCTGACCGTCGAGCGAGCGGAAGTAGTGTCCGGCGCTGCAACCGAGCCGGGCGTGTGAGTTCATGTCCTCGATTATGTGCCCGATATACATGACTCCGTGCGCGCGGCACCAGTCGCCGATTTTCCGGCAGAAGCAGTCGCGGTAGAGCTTCGAGACCGCGTTCATGTAGGCGTGGCGCACCTTCGGCGCGAAATCGTCCATACCGAACCAGAGCGACGCGAGATACGGCGTCGGGTCGAAGCTGAGCTCATCCGCCATCATCTCACTGACTTTTTCGCTCCATGGAAGCGCAAGTCCGGGCATGCCGACCGTCTTGAAGTGGAAACCATAATCCTTCGGGTGATTGTCAGCGTAGGTGTTGCCGAATGAAGGCTCATCCGAGAAGAATCCGGCGAGCGTGTTCCCGAAGTACTTCGCGTAGTGCCCGAAGTGCGGCTCATAGACCGCCTCGATCAGCGTGTCAACCGACTCGGGATTTATCATATCGATGTACTCAGGATTTCCGATGCCGCTTCGCGACTTGTAGAGGAAGAAGATGCGATAGCAACCGGTCGGAATATCCCAATAGATGAAGTCTCCGCTGACGTTAGCGGTGAGGTCGATGAACTCTCCGGAGAGAGTCTCGTCATAACGCTTGCGCGGATATGCGTAGACTCCAAAGAGCATATTCTCACTGTCCTGACGGCGCGGGAGGATGAACGACGCCTGAGGCATCGGTCCGACCGCGTCTATATGATTCTCAACCAGCGCCCATTTCCGGCGTTCGGGGTATTTTTTCCTGACGAGTCCGTTCGCGTGACCGGTCGGGAAGTGGTCGTCGTCGAGAATCCAGACCTTCATTCCGCGCTTTGAGCACTCGTCTAAGATGATGTCCATATCCGCCCACCAGCCGTCGCCGGCGAAATCCTTATGCGGGCGGGACTCGACGCAGAGCGCTTTTATCCCGCAGGACTCTATCTCAGCGATCTGCGCGCGGAGCTTATCGCGGTGAGTGCCGAGCTGCCAGTAGAAGGGGAGAAGGTAGTTTTCGGGGGTGTTTTCAAGTATTTCTGTAAGGTGTTTGTCCATCAGTTTAATCCTTTGTAGGTTTCGATTATCTCTCCGAGCTTTACGTTCATCGCGGATTCGTTGGCTGTCAATGTTGATACGATGTTTTCGCAGGTGTCGACATCTATGAACATATTGCGGAAGAAATCAACGTAATTTCCGATATATCCTGAGTAGAGATAAGCGACATCGAGATATGTGCTGTCGACGATCAGGTCGAGCATCTGCGCGGTCTGATTGTCACGGGAATATTTGACTTTTATAGCGGTTTCATAATATGCCGGAACGACGCTGCGATAGCTCTCGGCGCACATAGCTTCGAGGAACGCCGCGGAACGGTCGGCTTCCTTGCAGGTCATCGGAATGGCGAAGACCGACGCGCCGTTGTGCATATAGGTTGTGTAGTCTTTCTGAGTCTCGTCGAGCTTCGGAATCGGGATTATACCGAAATCATCCTTCATCTCGCGCAGACCGTCGATAGCGCCGAGCATCCACGGAAGGAATATCGCCGTGCCGTTGTTCATTTTGAACATTATCGTGTCGTCGTTGTATTCGCCGCGGCAGGTTGCCATCTCGTCGTAGATAAGGGCTTTCAGCTTCTCGGCGTATTTGACCGTGCGCTCGTTGATGACCGCGAGCTTGTACTTGTCGCCGACGCGTTCGACAGACGAGATTTTCGAGCCGCCGAGGAAGGCGTCGGACGCTAATGTCTGCTTGTCTCTGACGTACAGACCGAAGAAATCATCCTGGTCAGGCTTCGCGTTTCCGTTGAGGTCGCGGTAGGAGTTCTGACAGTACTCATGCAGCTTGTCAAGCGTCCAGTTGCCTTCATTGACGACATCATATATGTTGTCGTCTGACATCTCACCAAAAAGCGTGCTGTTGTAGAACATGCAGTAAACGCCCGAGATCGAGGTGAGCGAGAGCTGCCCGGTTAT
>CAKSOR010000350.1 GCA_934477985.1 uncultured Eubacteriales bacterium | reverse complement strand
GGAAAACCGAGTGCCAGTAGGAATAGCGCGGCGCGGTGATCTTCTCGGATTCGAGATCGCTGTGGTCGACGCGCGAGAAGAGCTCTTCGTCGGTCATCCCGAATTCATCGAGGTTTACGAGATTCTTATTGTCCATAAACTATCACCTTGCCTTTGTTGAGAAAGATATGCGCGGGTCGATCCACGACATCAGGATGTCGCCGAGGATTATCGAAACGACCGAAAGTATCGCGTAGAAGAGCACGACGCCGACGATGACGCCGTTGTCGTATTTGTTGATCGCCTCGGTGAGGAGGTTTCCGGCGCCGGGGACGACGTAAACGCGCTCGGTTATGATAGCTCCGGTCATCGCGAAGAGGATGCTTCCGGGGATGCCGTGAACTATCGGGATTGCCGCGTTCTTTAAGATGTGGTTCGTGAAGATCTCGCCCTCAGAGAGACCGCCGGAACGCGCGAACTTGACGTAATCAGCGTTCGACTGGTCGATCATATAGCGTCTGAGCCATTTCATGAGGTTCGCGATCGACGGAAGCGCGAGCGAGATTATCGGGAGGAAATACATGAGCTTGTTGGTGGAATCCATATCGAAGGTCGTCGGGAGTCCGGTCTTGCCGCCTATCGCCTTGAAGAGGAAGATATAAGCGAGCGACGGGACAGCGATGATGAAGACGATATAGACCGTGCCGATCTTGTCGATCAGCTTGTCCTTCTTGCGCGCCATCAGGATGCCGAGCGGTACGCCGAGGATGTAGGAAAGAATGGTCGCGAGAATGCCGATGACGAACGAGTAGCCCATCTTGGAGAGTCCGCTCTTGACGGTCATCACGTTGGTGTAGTCGTCGGTGAAGCGGTCAGTGTAGACAAGGCTGGTTTCGAGCGAATCCTTGACATATGTCGCGGTGTGCAGGTCATCCGCGCTGGGCTCGACGAGACCTGTGGGGAAGTAGGTCGTCTGCATCAGGTATGAGCCCTGAGTCTGGGTCATCGTTGTGAAGACGTCGACTCCGGAGTTGACAGAATAGGATTTTCCGAGGTTGATCGAGAAGAGATTCTGATGAATCCACGGGAAGTTTTTGCTGAAATAGAGCAGGTATTTGTGCTGCGTGCCGTTTCCGATTATCGCCGGGGAGAATTTATCGCCGCCGTAAACCGGATCATGGAGCGTGAACTTTATGCCGCGATCCTCGATATCGTCCTTCACGTAGTGGATGTTGTCAACCGTGATTATGCGCGTGAAATATTTCGCGAGACGGGTATAGAGCGGGACGTCCTTCCAGGCGAAGAGCTGCTGCTGACCGCCGGCCGCGAGTTTGCGTCCGCCGGCGAGCTTCGCGTCGAGACGAACGACATTGTAGCCTTTGGAACTGTAGAAGTTGTTGAACTTTGTCACATATTCCTTTACGGTGTCGCTGTCAGCCTCGGCGGTGCGGCCGAATAAGATGACGTCATCGCGGGTCTCCTCGTCAATCGTGCCATTATCGCAGAGCTCGTTTATATAGTCCGCGTAGGTGACGTAGTCAAGATAGCCGTAATCTTCCCAGAGGCGGTATTTGTAGGCTTCTTTCTGATTATTCGCCATTTTCGTGTAGACCGGGTCAGCCGCGAAGACCAGGTTCCGGTCGAGGAGCGAATAGATCATGATCATTACGATCGCGACGACGACGATTATAGATAAAAGACCGTGTAACAGACGTTTCAGTAAATATTTTGCCATGTTCGTTCTTTCGTATACTTTCTGGTTTATTTTTTGCCGGATTGCGACCTGCCGGGCGGGGGGCTTTGCCGTGTATAAACGCGTACTCATGTTTAATTCTCATAAAGAATATCACTTTGTAACGTGTTAGCATTGTCACGCGATACAAAAATACGTGTTTATACACGGCAAGAGGATGAAATACTTCATCCTCTTGCTGAGATAGGTTATTCAGTTACAGACTGTGCTATGGTGTTCCCGAACTCATTTCTGAACCCGGGCAGTGTCCGGTAAATCGGCGGAGCCGATTTTCGGATCTTTATTAATCCGTCAGGATTAATAAAGTCCTATGCACTTAACCATGTATCCTGCGTAATCCGGAAGGAAGGTGTCGAGGTAGGACGACGGATCGCCGTAATCAGGACCCCAACCGGAGACGTCGTATACATCATAGTTTGCTTCATAGCCGAAGTCGGTGTAGTAGCCTGCGTAGTGCCATTCCTTGGTATCCTTACCTTCGGTCAGGTTGATGATGACGACACCGTCGAGAGCCTTCTCTACCGACTGCTTGAACGCGTTAGCCTTGTTGGTGAAGGTTGCGTTGGAAGACGGATAGGGGAGATCGAGAACGACCGGATGATCCTTGTCGATCGTGATGCCCTCTTCAGCGAGCGCCTTTATAGCGAGGTTGAGCTGTTCCTTAGCGTTAGCGACATTGTACCAGCCATCGAAGCCGTCGCCCGAACCGTTGCCGTTGTCAGCCTTGGGATCATAGACGGTGAGCTTGTAGCCGTCAGCGTCGATCTGAGCCTGGACAATTACACCGTAAGGAGTACCCTTCGCGAACTTGGTGTCCTTGCCGTTGATAGCGACAGTGACATCCTCTTCGAGGTAGACGAAGTTCCACGGAGTGTAGGAGTTACGGAGCGAGACGTTCTTGAGCTCCTCGCCGACCGACTGTGCGTTGTACGCGCCTCTGTCGACTGCCATATCAAGAGCGAGACGGAAGTTCTGATTGTTCAGAGCGTGGTATGCGACATACTTCTGATCGTCAGTCTGCGCGGAAACAACCTTGGTAGCGTCGGAGACGTTAGCGAATGCCGCGCGGTTGACGTTCAGGAATGCCATAAACGAGGTAGCGTCGGTCGAAGAAGTGTAAGCGTAGGTTGCGAAAGGATACTTAGCGTCGTCCTTCTTTGCGAGCTCGAGAGCGGAGGAGTTGAGTCCGGCACCGTCAAGAACACCGGAAACAGTGTCGTTGTAAGCCTTGGTGACGTCAGTGCCGTCGTTGAAGAGCCATACGATCGACTTTGCATTGATCTTGTCCTTGTTCCAGTAGCTGTCGTTGAGCTTGAACACGATGGTGTTCTTCTCAGTAGCGTTGGTTACAAGGTACGGACCGCAGTAAGCGATCGAGTTAGGATCCTTACCATAGGTGTAGGTCTCAGCCGAAGCGTCGAACGCCGCGCCGAACTTACCGCCCTTGGAGGTGTAGTAATCTCTGGACATAGGTGCGAAGCAGTTGTAGCCGAGCATGGTGAGGAAGTAAGAGGTGGGCTGCTCAAGAGTGAAGACGAGCGTGTTGTCATCGGTTGCCTTTACGCCGACCTTCGAGAAGTCAGTGGTGACGCCGTTGATATAATCGCTTGCGCCGACGATTACGCCCTCAATGAGCCACTCAAGTCCGCCCTTGGCGTCGCACATGTGCTGCATGCCGGCGACGAAGTCGTCAGCCTTGACGTCAGCGACCTTACGGCCCTGAGAGTCGACCCAGACAGCACCCTTACGGATCTTGAAGGTGTAGGTCAGACCATCGTCGGAGATGGTGTAGCTCTCGGCGAGAG
>CAKSOR010000349.1 GCA_934477985.1 uncultured Eubacteriales bacterium | reverse complement strand
AAGGGAGTTTTCAGTTTTTTGGTGTCAATGTGTCAAGATTTTCTATTACTGTGGCGCAAATTGACACATTGACACTTATTTTTCAAAAACTCCCTTTGCCAGGGTGCGACCCTGGACTCAAACGTCAAATATAGTTCCGTGGAGACTGTATACCGTCTTTCTGTCTTGGGGGAATCCTCAGAGCTCCGCCCTGAGGACCCGTTCGCGTTACACGCTCACCTACCGGGATGGATATTCACAAGCATTCTCTTTCGGCAGGCGAGGGCTTGCCCGAGCGGGTCGAGGAGTTCAGGCAATGCCTGAACTTCTCGATTCCCCCAAGATAGAAAGACAGCAAGCAACTATCGCGAGCTGACCTTGACGTTCGAGTCCAGGGTCGCACCCTGGCTAGCGAGTGAAGATCATCTTTCCCGGATTAACCATGCGACCGCGGCCCCACAGAGTAACATACGCCGGCATGTCCGTCTCAAAATAGAACACAGGCTTGTCGCCCTCATAATGCCACGAGCTCCGCACGATGCCGTTCGGGGTCATAAGCTCGGCTTCAAGCTCTCCCAGTCTCGGGTCGGGCTTCGGCTCAAGCCGCACCACCTTGAATCCCGGCTCGTGCGGTCGTATGCCCGCCGCTTCCTCGAACACCCAGCTCGCCACCGCTCCGTAGGCGTAGTGATTGAACGAGTTCATCTCCGGACTCCAGAAGCTGCCGTCCGGCTTCCTGCCGTCCCAATGCTCCCAGATCGTCGTCGCGCCCTGCTCCACCTCGTAAAGCCACGATGGAAACTTCGTCTGCAAAAGCAATGAATACGCCGTCTCAAGCTGTCCGTTCCGCGACAGAGCGTAGAGCAGATACGGTGTCCCGACAAATCCGGTCTGCAAGCACCCGCCGTTCTCATTGATCGCCTTCGCCAGAAGCCACGCGTCGTCGGAATACTCGGTCTCCGGCGTCAGCCCGAAGGTCATCGCCAGCGCGTACTCGGTCATCGTCCTGTAGCCCTTCGTGTCGGGGTAGCGGACATTGAACGCCCTCCAAATGTTCTTCTTCAGGCACTCGAGCCACTTTATGTCGCTGTTCTTCCCGAGCACCTGAGCGGCTTGCAGCAGTATGTCAACCGCGTGGTAGTAGTACGCCGACGCGATGAAATCCTTGTCGGTAGCGCCTGTGTACGAGCCCTCCGGAGCGTCGAGTCCCAGCCAGTCGCCGAAGTGTCCGCCGCCGTTCTTGTAGCCCGTCCAGAGGAACGGAGTCGTCGTCACCAGCGAGATGTAGGAGACCCAGCCGCGCATCATCTCATAGTGCGACCTGAGCAGGTCAGGATCGCCGTAATGCTGATACAGAGTCCAGGGGCAGACAACCGCGGCGTCTCCCCACGCGGCGCTCGCGCGGATATTCTGGTCGTCCGGGTTGCCCCACGCGTCGGGTATCGCGTCGGGAATCGCGCCGTTCGGGCGCTGTTCGAGCCGCATATCGTTCAGCCACTTCGTAAAGAATCGCTTGACGTCGAACTGATAGCAGGCGGTGTTCACGAAGACCTGCGCGTCGCCAGTCCAGCCCTGCCGTTCATCGCGCTGCGGACAGTCGGTCGGAATGTCGAGGAAGTTGCCCTTCTGCCCCCAGACGACATTCTCAAACAGCCGGTTGACCTCGGGAAGCGCGCACTTCAGCCGTCCGATGCGCCTCATATCCGAGCAGAGCACGACCGCCGTGAAGTCCTCCGGAACGACCCTGTCGATTCCCTCGACGCGGATATACCGGAAGCCGTAGAACGTGAGCGTCGGATTCCACTCCTGAACGCCGTCCTTGCAGGTGTAGACCATCTCGCTTTTCGCCGAGCGGTAGTTCTCGTTGTAGAAGTTGCCGTCCCTGTCGAGCATCTCGGCGCAGGTGAGCCTGATTTTCTGCCCGCGGCGACCGTTCACCTTAAAGCGCACATAGCCCGTGATCTCCTGACCGAAGTCAAGCACCTTCTCGCCCTTCGGGGTCACAATGAGTTCAGATACGCTGAACTCCTCCATCGTGACGATCTTCTCGCCCTGCTGTTTTATCAGCGCGGGGCGGTCGGTCTTCCGCACCTCGACGAGACGTTCAATCCGGTTTTCAAGCGTCGCGTCGTAGTGTTCGCCGTTGTAGATGTCGGCGAAGGTTGTGCGGCTCTCGCGGACACGCCAGAGCGGGTCGGTTATGAAGGTTTGCGAGGAGTCGTCGGCGAACTCCATCCTGACCTCGGCGATGATTACCGGGCGCTTGTCCTTTGGCGCGGACGACCTCGCGATAACCCCGGAATACCATCCGCCGGCGGCGTCGACGACCAGCTCGTTCCTGCCCTGCCTCAGAAGGTCGGTTATGTCGTAGGTCTGAACCTGCACGCGTTTGCGGTAGACCGTCCATCCGGGCGCGAGAGCGAAGTCACCGACGCGTCTGCCGTTTATGTAAGCCGCGTACACGCCCAGCGCGGTTATCGTCATCACCGCCGAGCGGAGCTTCTTTGTCACTCTGAACCTGCGCACAAACTCCGGACAGCCCGTGATGATTGCCGGAGCCGAGATAGCCTTTGCGTTTTCAAGCATGATAGTTCTCCTTATCAACAAAAGATAACGCGCTGCCTGTGTGACAGCGCGCTTTTTATAAGGTCACGCGAGATTCGCGACGACCTTGTCCATCCAGGTCTTGACCTGCTGCTTTTCTTCGTCCTTGACTCCCTTGAGGAACGGAATACCGCCCTTTATGTAGAGCACATCGTCGATCACGTTCGCGCCCGCGCCCTTGACCGCGTCGATAAGCACCTTGGCGCCCTCAGCGGGTCCGTCGATGATGAACGCGACGTTAGCGGCTCTGACCTTGGTGAGCTCCTTGCAGAAGAGGATCAGGGCGTTGTCAGGGTCCTTGGAGACCGAGCAGAGCATGACGACCAGGCGCTCCTTGTCGCAGGAATAAGCCGGGGGGATTTTGTCCATGCAGTTGATCTTTTCGGTGGCGTAGTCGTCGGTTATCATCTGGGCGATCGTCTTGATCTTACCCTTGTTTGTCGAGTAAAGCACACGCATTTTCATGATTACATATCTCCTGTAAAAATAGATTTTAGTCTGCTGTAATCATTATACCACAAACCCGGCGAAATTTGAAGAGCTTTTGCGAAATTTCCGAAATTTCAGTGAACTACACAAAAATCTAAGGTCGTTTTTGTGTAATATCACAACAAATTACGAAGTACTCGACCGACATCGGGGGGACAGTCTGCATACAACCATTATCCATAAGCCAAGAATCGTCAAGCAGACGACGCGGCGGAGCGTCGAACTCAATCTCCCAGTCCTCGTCCGAGAGGTTGGCGGCAATCAGAACGTCCCCGCGGAGAATCATCAGCTGATCCTTCCTGAACGTCTCGATAAACGAAAGCTCGTGTCCGGCGAAAGCCTCCCTTTGAGTCCGCGCCGCGCCGACCCTGCGGTAGAACTCTGTGAGCTCTGTGTCCGCGCGCTCCGGAACGAAGGGCATGCGGTTGAACGGGTCGCGACCGCCCTCCATCCCGGCTTCGTCGCCGTAGTAGACGCAGGGGATTCCCGGAAAGGCGCAGAGC
>CAKSOR010000348.1 GCA_934477985.1 uncultured Eubacteriales bacterium | reverse complement strand
CACCGGCTGAGATGATGAACGGGCTGACATACAATCCGCTCGGATGGGAGCGCGACGAGGTGCTTACGGACGAGATAATCTCGGCGCTCGATTCGAGCGAGGGGATTGATTTCGTCTTCGCAGTGACGGTACAGGGACACGGGAAGTATCCGGAGGAGCTGCCGGACGCCGACGACAGCTATCCAGACTATGAGATGGAGTATTCCGGAGAGGATTTCATTAAAGTCACGAACTGTGACGACAAGAAAAAGCTGGCACAGTTCACCTATTACGCGAATCAGCTCCGCGAAACCGATGCTTTTATCGGCGAGCTGATACAGGCGCTTGAGGAGCGTGGCGAGCCCTGCGTGGTCGTATTTTACGGCGATCATCTTCCGGCGCTGCCGCTGACCGACGATGAGGTGGACGGGACGCTCTTTGACACCGATTGGGCGGTCTGGACGAACACGGATCTTTTTGATGACGTGACCGAAAAGAAGAAGGATTTTGAGGCGTACATGCTCTCGTCGTATATAATGTCTTTCTGCGGCATTGACAGCGGAGATATAAACAAGCTGCATCAGGACGAGCTGAAGAGCGGGAAAGACCGGAACGACAGTCTGAAGCTGCTCGAATATTCCCAGCTCTACGACCCGGACAAAGCGCCGATGTTTGAGGCGACCGAAATGCGCTTCGGCACGCGCGAGCTTCGCGTTACGCGCTATGTGCGCTCCGGGAATTCGCTTTTAGTGTACGGCAGCGGGTTCACCGGGAACTGCGAGATCGAGCTCGGCGGAGTGATGAAGGCGGCGGTCTATGTCTCGCCTGAGCTGCTCACCGTGGAAAATGTCTACTTCAACGACAGGCTCACTGAGGTGGTCTGGATAGCGAAGGATGGAACCGAGCTCACCTCGGTCGCTCCGGAGACGGTTTATTAGGTGATTAAAATTGTCGGAAAATGTCCGGTGAAAATGCTGTACTTTTCGTGAAAAATGTGGTATAATAGTACAGGATAAACTGAATAAATGGGGTTTTCACTCAAAAAGGCTTGGATTTATGGGCTTTTTAGCGTGAAAACAGCCCTGAATCAGTGTTTTCCATATACAAGATACATAGCTCTTGTAACGTTACAAAAATACATGAATGAACGGAGCTAAGAAAAATGCCACATCAAACGAACAGAACGCCTATTGAAAATTCGGTCTTTTACAGTCGTAAATCGCTTGACAACGACACGGAGCTTGTTTGCAGAGCCTATCTTGAGCCATACCCGGACGAGCGCAGATGCGGGTACGGATTCACGATAACGCTCGAGCAGGGGAACGAGACGGTCACAGAGTGTCTGTCCGACGTGACCTGCGATCAGGATGTCGCGGAGGAGCTTTTCAACCTTCTCGTCTCATTCAATGTCAGCCCATTACATTTACGCGACGTAACAGAGGACTATCTGGTTTCGCTGTCCGAACGCGCTGTCGTCTGATCTTCTTCATGTCCTTTCGGAGGGGCGGATAACTATAGCACGGCAGGTCGTTTTCGGTCTGCCGTGCTTTTTTTGCTTGCCGCTCTCAGGGTTTACCCGGCGGCTGTAAAGCCGCAGGCTCCAGCGCCCCGCGAACTGTGCTCGCGCCGCGCAGTCAGCAGTGATCACAAAAAGAAACAGGGGGCTGCCGCAAAAGCGGCAGCCCCATCACGTCACAGCAGTTTTTCCAACTCCGTCAACAATTTCGCCTTCATTTCGCTTAACTCCGTATCGGATGGACGGTTGCTGTCACTATACATTTTATCCATCGGATACCACCAGACAGGTCCTTTACCTTTATTTCCATAATTTTCAATGTCGCCTTTTCTTCGTGGAAACAAATGCCAATGCAGGTGAGCGTCACCCATCCCCAGAAGTTCATAGTTCATTTTCTCAGCTCCGAAAGCGTTCGAAGCAGCCTGTGCGACAACCGCCATCTCTTCCAAAAACTTCTTTCTTTCCGGCATGTCAAGCTGAAATAACTCTGTCTTATCATGGTTTTTGTAAAGAAACAGAGTATATCCGTAAAAATGCTGATTATCGCCTATAACCACATATCCCGTCTCTGTTTCTTTGACAAAATATGGGTTGATTCCGTTTTTTATCATTTCGATTCTGTCGCATATCAGACACATGATTCATCTCCATTAATCAATTCCGATTTACCCAGAAATCGCTTTCTGGCGAACGAGCTGTCAGCCCTGACGATCAACGCGCTTCTCCGCCCCGTGACTCAAGCCGCAGCTTCCTGAACGCGTCATAGACCCCGACCGTCACCTCGGCGTCGGCGAGCGCTCTGTGCGCCTCCGGCTGGGGCACTTCAAATCGCCGGGCGAGCGCCTCGAGACCCATTCCATCGAGCGAGTACCTCTGCTTCACACGCTTCGCGTAGCTGTATGTGTCAAAATATTCATTGCCGATCGCGATGCCCTCGCGCCTTGCAGCGCGCTCGAGAAATATCAGATCTGAATCCTTGATTCCATGCCCGACTAACGGAAAAGCGCCGATGAATTCGATGAACCGCCTCACAACCTCTCCGACCGGCGGTTTGTCGGCGACCATCTCATCGGTTATTCCGGTCAGCTCAACAACCACCGGCGTTATCTTCCGCCCAGGGTTGCAGAGTTCCGAAAAACTCCCGACGATCTCGCCGCCGACCACCTTCACCGCTCCGATCTCGGTTATCTCCGGAAGTCCGTCGCCGCTCACGACTCCGAGCGACCCGCTCGTCTCAAAGTCAAACGCCACAAAATCCTCAAAATCCGGCTCGATACGCTCGGTCGGTCGCTTTGGCATTCCGTCCTCAATCACGCGGTATTCAGCGCCCATAAGCTCGAGCTGACCGATTATCCTGCGCAGATCAGAGCCCCTGCCATCGATCCTTATCACCTTATATCCGACGACATTGTCGTCGCTCTGACGCTCGACCACCACGCCTGCCGCGGCGCTGAGCTTCCGCCTATATTCCTCAAGGTCAGCCATGCTCATAGTCTCGATGTACCTGACTATCAGCGCCGCTGAGTCTTCAGAACCGCACAGCGCCGCTATGTCGGACACCGCGTCGTCAAACCGCTGCCTGATCGCGATCCGGCAGCGCTTAATCGACATCGACGGCTGATCCCAGCTCTTCTCCCAGAACGCCGGACTCGACAGCAGCATCCTGCCTATCTCCCCGCGCGCCGACGCCTCATTGCGCGCGTAGCTCATCAGCTCGCGCCGGCGCTGATTACGCATCTCCTCGCCGCAGTAGTCGATATACTCCTGTACCAGTCTGAGCGGTCGTTCGAGCGAGCGCAGAAGCTCGTTCACCTGCCGCTCGGCTTCGTCAAGCGACTCAAGTCCGACCGGATCGCTCGTCTCTTTGCGCTTTTGCCTTATAACCGACTTCGTCCGCTCAAACGCCGACTTGGTCTGATTGAGCGCGTTTCTGTCCTGTTTCGCCTCGGAGAGCGTCTCCGCCGTGTAGACCACGCCGCCGAAACGCTCAAGCTCGCTCACGAGCCATTCCTGTATCTTATCAATATTGACGAGCCGGATCGCGCCGTTTTCGTCCGGCGCGGTCAGTCCGATCTCTTTCAT
>CAKSOR010000347.1 GCA_934477985.1 uncultured Eubacteriales bacterium | reverse complement strand
CAGCGGTCTCCAAAACCGCGTGTCCAGAGTTCGAGTCTTTGTGCCCCTGCCAAAGCTTACAGAGCCTTTAGCCATCGCGGTTAAAGGCTCTGTTTTTGTTCTGTTTTGCCGTCGGAAGCCTTGCTTTCATGGTTCCGACGGTATTTTTTCTGGTCGTTTCTGTTCCGGATTCCGGCTTGATGTATTTATCCTTCCGTCTGCCACAGCATCAATAAAGCATCATGAGTATCAGGATTTCGCTTTTCACAGTTCAAATTCATTCGTGCTGAAACAGCCGTAAGCCCGCCCCTTGACTGAACCTGAAAGGAATGGTTGAGTAAGCGTAGCCGACGGCGATGAGCTCAAGAACAGCTATCCGCACTATGCGATTTCTGTATAAATATTCGCGGTTAACAATACGTTCACACGCGCTCTTTCTATGGAAACGCTGATTTAAGGTTGTTTTCACGACGAAAAAGCCCATAAATCCAAGCCTTTTTCGCGTGAAAACTCCATTTATTCAGCTTATCCCTATGTATTTTTTTATTGCCATCAACAGACAGTGTCGTGGCGCGGTTTTTGTGAACGCTGTTCTTCTGCTGTTATACTATGAAATGCGATTGACAGGATTTTATTTCAATATCAGCGGTTCTGCCGCTGCCGTCAATTACTGTCCGAGATAATTTCCGCGGTTGCCGCCGCGATCGCCTCAATCCCTTTGGCGGTCGGATGAATCAGATCATCCGCGATATACTCGCTTATGTGTGGTTCAACTACTGAATAGAGATCGTTTATCGGTATATCATTATCCCGCATCAGCCGGCACGCGGCCTCATTGTATTTTCTGATGTCTGAATTGAAATGCACAGACGGCATTCCCTCTCTGGGACGCTCTTTTCTCGGATCGGTCGGAGTCGTCGTGGCAAAGATTATCTTCGCTCCGGTAGCTCTCAGAACTCTGAGCGTTTTGTAAAGATCATCTATATAACGCTCAAGCGGCGTAAAGCACTCGTCCTCTCCGTATACTCTTGCCACGTCCCAAAGACCATTGTTCCAGTGAATAATATCCGGTTTCGGAAATTCCGGAAGCCACAATCTCAGTGAGTTGCGCGTATACGCCGCGAAACGGCAGTTTTCATTCGGGAAGCTGACATTATACTCGTCACCAAGTTTTTCGCGTATCGCTCTCTGACACGCCATGCGTATCGAATCGCCTAACAGAAGGATTTCTCTCATAATCCGTTATTCTCCAATAATCTTCACCGCTGATTCTGTCGCGGCGGCAAGCCCGGTGATGTACCCGAACTCATACGCGCGCGAGGTGTGTCCCCATCTTGTGTCGTTCGCAAGATACGGAACGTGGTCGTCGAGCAGAAGCCCGTCGTAGCCGTTTTCGTAAAGCTCGCGCATGATCCGCGCCGGATTCATCCGGCCGTCTCCCAGATAGCACTCACTGAAATTCTCAACCGTTCCCTGCACGTCGCGGAAATGCACCATACCGACCCGCTTTTTCGGCACAAACTCGCGGAGCATATCGACAACGCATTCCTCGCCGCCAAGCTGTGAAAAGGTTCCCATGCAGAAGTTGATCCCCCACGCGGGATTGTCGGCGATTCTCTCGGCTCTCAGAAAATCCCCCTTCGAGATGAAAATCCGCTCCACACCCGCAACGACTCTGAGCGGCGGATCTGACGGATGTGTGATAAGTCTTACCCCGGCGCGCTCGGCTTCGGGAATCACGGCTTTTATGAAATACTCAAAATTCTTCCAGAGATCGTCGGCGGTCGGTGGGATTATGTCGTCGCCCATCGTGATCATATGCTGTCTGCTGACCGTATAAGCGTTCGGGACTTTGTCCTCGACCGAGCGGTCGTACGCCGAAACCGCCGCGAATCCGCGATACGGCTTTGAAATACTCGTCCGCCACGCCCACGTCGGACAGAAATGATGACCGAGTATCGGAATCCCGGCCTCGCCCATGTTGTGAAGCGTCTTTATGTAGTCCTCTATCTGCTCGTCGCGCCCCGGAAGCCCCATTATTATTTTGTCAAAGAAGCGTATCGGGACATTTTCGATCATATCAAGGCTGAGACCGAACTTCTCGGTGTACTCGCGAAGCCATTTCAGCGATCTTACAGTCCAGTATTTTTCGTCGGCCGACGCGATCGGCGGCGTGTTGAAGTGGAATCCCTTTGAACCGAGCTGTCTTGCGAGCATCAGCGCGTCGTCGTTGAACTCCTTGATCGCGCCCATGATTATCTTCATTTTTCATTCTCCCTTCGGGCAATTTCCTCAGCGCGGTACTTATTCAGTACTGCCGGGTAGATCTGCGTTGACATTCCGCCGTCAACCGTTATCTCGGTTCCCGTGACGTTCTTCGATTCGTCCGAACCAAGGTAATACGCCGCGTTCGCGATGTCGTCAAAGTCCGAAATGTCGCCGATCGGCGTCATGCTGCCGTTCGAAATCTGCTTGCCGCCCATAGCTATCCATCTTGCGGTTTTTATCGTCCCCGGCATTATCGCGTTGCATCTGATTCCGAACTTTCCGAGATCGACCGCCATCGAACGCGCCATTGAGTTTATCGCGCCCTTCGAGGTGACATACGGCACACGGTCGGGATTCGGACGGACCGCCGAATTCGAGCTCATGAAGACAATCGAACCCTTGTGCCGCTCGCGCATTCTCTCTGCGGCGAGCTTTGCCATACGGAAGTTTCCGACGACGTTCGCCTTCAGAATATGATCGAGATATTCCGGCGTCACCGAAAAAAACGGCGTCCCGGCCGACGGATCTTCGCCGAGCGCGAGATCGGCGGCGTTCAGGATCAGCGTTTCGGCAAATATTCCGCGGCGGTCAAGCTCAGAGAAGAGTTTAACGGCGTCGCTTTCGCTTCTGAGATCGAGTCCGAAGCCAAGCGCGTCTACTCCGAAATCTCTTCTTATCGCACACGCTGAAGCCACCGCGTCTTTTTCGTCAAGGCAGACGGCAACGGCGTTATATCCGGCTTTGGCGAATCTCGCGGCGATCGCGTATCCGGTGTGTCCGATCTCCGCCCCGGTGACTATTACTGTTTTGTTTTGCTTTTCCATTAAAATTTATACCTCGCGAATTTCACGCCTTTCACGCCGGGGCGGACTCTGAATATCCGTCCGGCGAGCGGCTCTTTTGTAAGATCGGTGCGGACGGCGGCGGTTGTGATTATCAGATCGCCCAGATCATCCCCGGCAAAGCAGCAGGAGCTGACCTGACCCGCCGGAAGGATTATCTCGTCAAGCGTTTTTCCGCTCACGGGGTCGATATGAAGGACGCGTGAGCCGCCCCATACGGCGAGCCAGAGATTTCCGTCCGCGTCGATCGTCATTCCGTCTCCGCTCCCGACCGCGAGTGGGATTTCCGCTATCGTCGAGCGTCTGCTGACAGTATGCGATATCGCGTCGAAATCGAAGCGTTCGAGCTTCTGCTCGCGCGAATCGCAGTAGTACATGACCTTTCCGTCGGCCGTCCAGTCGAGTCCGTTTGAGCATCCGCAGCGGTCGAAAAGCCCGACAAGCCCATCTTTACCGAGACGGTAGAACGCTCCGGAAAAATTCTCTCCCGCCGTACCGACGTAGTAATATC
>CAKSOR010000346.1 GCA_934477985.1 uncultured Eubacteriales bacterium | reverse complement strand
ATTCGACATCATGTACCTCTCGGCGCGCAGCTTCATACTCGTGATGCTCACGAGCGCGGGGGCTGTCAAGACGAGACAGGTCAGGGTGGGGTTCGATGTAAGCCGCGAGACGACGGATAAGCTCGCCGCAGTGCTCAACGAATACGTCGCTGGCAAGGAGATGGATAAGATCACTCTCCCGGTGATGCTTGAGATGCAGACAAAACTCGGTCAGCCTGAGCTCATAAATCCCATAATCAAAGCCGTCTGGGACACGGTAAACGAACCGGACGACAGCGAGCTGATGTTCGACGGAGTGAACAATCTCCTGAACTATCCTGAGTACTCAAACATCGAAGCGGTGCGCGATGTGCTCGGAATGTTCGACGAAAAGGACGAACTCCTGGATGTCATGAACAGCGGCGCGCAGAACGACTCGACGAATATCTACATCGGCTCTGAGAGCCCGGTTGAGGTGATGAACAATTCATCGCTGATCTTCCGGACGGTCAGGTCGGGCGAGCACATCGTCGGCGCGATCGGAGTCATCGGACCGCGCAGAATGGACTATTCGAAGGTAGTGACACTTGTCGATTATATGTCGAGGAATCTTTCAAAGCTCATAGACAATGGCAATCTCATCGAAGGCGCTGAAAAGCCGCCCGAGAACAAAGAGGAATGATCAAATTCATTATATAAAGGACATAAAAAATGGCTGAAGAAATCAAGAAGACAGACGAGGTCGAAACGTCGGAGATCGACGAGAAGACCGAGTCGGTCATGAATGACCTTTCAAAAAAGGACAAAAAGGAAGCTGTGAAGGAAGTAAAGCAGCTTACCGAAGAGAACCGCAAGCTGAACGTGAAGCTCACAGAGACGACCGAGGAACTTGAAAAGACCAAGGCTGAGCTCGCCGGGCTGAACGACAAGTACCTGCGGGTCTGCGCCGAGTACGACAACTTCAGAAAGCGTTCCGCGAAGGAGCGCGACGGTCTCTACACCGACGCTTATTCCGACGCGCTGAAGGAAGTTCTTCCGGTCATCGACAATCTCGAGAGGGCATCTCAGTATACAGAGCCCGAGAAAGTCGCCGACGGACTCGCGCTCATCTTCAAATCGGCGTCCGAAATGCTTGATAAACTCGGCGTCGAGACCTTCGGAGCACCCGGAGAGCAGTTCGACCCCAACATCCACAACGCCGTAATGCACGTTGAGGATGAAGAGAAGGGCGAGAACGAAATCACCGACGTCTTCCAGAAGGGCTACAAAAAAGGCGACAGGATCATCCGTCACGCGATGGTCAAGGTCGCGAATTAAAATTTACTAAAGAAACAAAATGAGGCTCATGCCTCAGGAGGATATTCATTATGGCTAAAATCATTGGTATAGATCTTGGTACTACTAACTCTTGCGTCGCTGTTTACGAAGGCGGCGAACCCGTTGTCATCCCGAATCCCGAGGGCGCGCGCACGACTCCTTCGGTCGTCGGCTTCTCGAAGACTGGCGAGCGCATGGTCGGTCAGGTCGCAAAGCGTCAGGCTATCACGAACCCCGACCGCACGATTTCCTCGATCAAGCGTCACATGGGCTCCGACTACAAGGTCTCGATCGACGGCAAGCAGTACACTCCTCAGGAAATCTCCGCGATGATCCTTCAGAAGCTGAAGGCTGACGCCGAGGCTTATCTCGGAACCACCGTCACCGAGGCTGTCATCACGGTTCCCGCTTACTTCACCGACTCTCAGCGTCAGGCGACCAAGGACGCCGGTAAGATCGCCGGTCTCGATGTAAAGCGTATCATAAACGAGCCGACCGCGGCAGCTCTCGCTTACGGTGTCGACAAGGACGCCAAGGAGCAGAAGATCATGGTCTTTGACCTTGGCGGCGGTACGTTCGATGTCTCGCTGCTTGAAATCTCGGACGGTGTCTTCGAGGTTCTCGCGACCAACGGCGATACTCACCTCGGCGGCGATGACTTCGACCAGAGAGTCATCGACTGGATCGCTGAGGAGTTCATGAAGGAGAACGGCGGCATCGACCTCCGCAAGGACAAGATGGCTCTCCAGAGACTCAAGGAAGCCGCAGAGAAGGCTAAGATCGAGCTTTCGGGCGTAACCTCCTCGAACATCAACCTCCCGTTCATCACGGCAGACGCCAACGGCCCGAAGCACTTCGAGGCAACCCTCACCAGAGCTAAGTTCAACGAACTCACCGCAGACCTCATCGAGCGCACGATGGGTCCGACCAAGAAGGCTCTCGCTGACGCCGGACTCTCGGTCGGTCAGATCGACAAGGTTCTCCTCGTCGGCGGTTCGACCCGTATCCCGGCGGTTCAGGACGCCGTGAAGAACTTCATCGGCAAGGATCCCTTCAAGGGCATCAACCCCGATGAGTGCGTCGCGATCGGCGCGGCTATTCAGGGCGGTGTCCTCGGCGGCGACGTCAAGGATCTCCTCCTGCTCGATGTCACTCCGCTTTCTCTCGGTATCGAGACTCTGGGCGGCGTGTTCAACAAGATCATCGATCGTAACACCACGATCCCGGTCAAGAAGTCGCAGGTTTATTCGACCGCGGCTGACGGTCAGACCTCGGTTGAGATCCACGTTCTCCAGGGTGAGCGTGAGATGGCTGCCGGCAACACGACTCTCGGACGCTTCGTCCTCGACGGAATCGCTCCGGCTCCCCGCGGCGTACCTCAGATCGAAGTCACCTTCGATATCGACGCCAACGGCATCGTAAACGTCACCGCTAAGGATAAGGGCACCGGCAAGGAACAGCACATCACGATCACTTCGTCGACCAACATGTCGAAGGAAGACATCGACCGCGCTGTCAAGGACGCTGAGAAGTTCGCTGAGGAGGACAAGAAGCAGAAGGAAGCCGTTGAGGTCAAGAACCAGGCTGAAGCCGCTATCTTCCAGTCCGAAAAGACCCTCACCGATCTCGGCGACAAGGTGACCGACGCCGAAAAGGCTCCGGTCAAGGAAGCTATCGAGAAGCTGAAGGAGACTGTCAAGAACGGCTCGACCGATCAGATCAAGGCCGACACCGAGGCTCTCCAGAAGGCGTTCTACTCGATCTCCGAGAAGCTCTATCAGCAGAGCGGCGCGGAGAACGCTCAGGGCGGTCAGGGTTTCGACCCGAACGCTAACCAGGGCGGTCAGACCAACGGCTCGGACGGCACTTACTACAACGCCGATTATGAAGACAAGACCGGCAAATAATTCCGGACTTTAACTCAACATCCACGCCAATTGAGGCGGCAGTCAATCGGCTGCCGCCGCTTTTTGTGCGGAGGGTTCAGGAAAAAGCCGTATGGATTGAATCGGCGGTTTTTTTCGGAAATTATGATGTTTTCAAGAGAAATTTACAAAATTCCTGTTTAATTGCGGCTTGAAATATAGTATAATAAATCGTTAAGAAGGAATACCTTCGATTAATTGAGGTGAAAGCTATTATGGCAGACAAACGTGACTACTATGAGGTGCTTGGCATAGATAAATCCGCCGACGAGGCGACGATAAAGAAAGCCTATCGCACTTTGGCTAAAAAATATCATCCCGATATGAATCCCGGCGACAAGGAAGCCGAACAGAAGTTCAAGGATGTCAACGAGGCGTATGC
>CAKSOR010000345.1 GCA_934477985.1 uncultured Eubacteriales bacterium | reverse complement strand
CTGTTCTGGTACTACCTCGACGCCAACCGCGAAACCCCGAAGGTGCGCGAGGAATACGATTATCCATGCTCGCCGATCGGCTCCGGGCGCGACCGCGGATTCCTCTTCCGGGTGACCTACTACAGAAGACGAATAAACCTCGAGATGTATCACGCGCTGTCGGACGGAATGGGCGCGGCGCAGTTTCTGCACGTGCTGGTCTGCTACTATTTCAACCTCCACGACGGCTCGGCGATGCCCGAGGAGTACATCCGCGAGTACTGCGACAAGGTCGCGCGGGACTTCGACGAGGACAGCTTCGGGCGGATTGTCGGCGACGAGAAGAAGAGCGGAAAATCCGCCGCGTCGAAAGAGCCCGAGGCCTATCAGTTCGGCGGCTACAGCTACTCCGGAGTCCGGCTTGGCGTCGTGACCCTGCTGCTCCCGGCGGACAAGCTGCTCGGACTCGCGCATGAGTATGGCTGCACGATGAGTGAATATTTAGCGTCGCTGCTGATCTGGTCGATCTACAACTCATCCTACCGCCGCTCGCCCGGACGCCGCAAGCCGATTGTAATCAGCCTGCCGGTGAACCTGCGCGGAATGTTCGACTCGACGACGATGCGCAATTTCTTCGGGCACATAAATATTTCTGTGACCCCGAAGCCGGGCGATAAGCTCGAAGATGTCGTCGCGGCGGTCAAACAGTGCTTCTCCGACCGGGTCAACCGCGAGTATTTCGAGCGGCAGATCGCCGGAAATGTCGCGATAGAACGCATCACGCCGATAAGATTCGTCCCGGTCTGGATAAAGGATCTCGTCATGCGGTTTATTTTCTCGAAATCCGAGAAAAACTACACGATCACGATGTCGAACCTCGGGCGGCTGAGGCTCCCCGACACGATCGCCGACAAGGTCGAGCGGATGGAGATGCTGCTCGGCGGTTCACGGACTCACCCGAAAAAGGTTTCGCTCTGCTCCTACGGCAACACGCTGGCGATCTCCTTCTCGTCCACGATCGACGACAACTCGCTCGAGCGGTTTTTCGCGAAATATCTGTCCGAGCACGGCATAACGGCGACTTTGGTCTCCAACGAGACTCCGCCGCCGACGAGAAAAGGGAAGGAGGAGACTTCATGCGCTACTGCAAATACTGCGGAGTGAAGATAGCGAACGACCAACGCTACTGCCCGCTCTGCGATATGGAGACGGTCGGGGCTGAGGGGGAGTCCGCCGAGGACTACCCCTACATAAAGCCGCGCCTGACACGGCGGATATTCATTAAGTCGATAACCTTCGCGGTCATCGTCGCGGTCGCGCTGATTTTCCTTATCGACCACCTGATTCCGTTCTATACTGGCAGCTGGTATCTGTTGGCGACGGTCGGGCTGGTCTACGGCTGGCTGTCATTCATCATGGTGATGCGCAATCTCCGCGACCCCGGCGGGATAGTCATGAGCCAGCTCATTTTGGCGAGCGTCGCGGTGTCGCTCATTGACCGGCTCTGCGGATGGCTCAGGTGGTCGGTCAACTACGTCGTTCCCGGACTCGTCGCGGCGTCGGCGATAGCGATTGTGCTCTGCATCCTGATACGCCCTGACAGATTCCGGACCTACACGATCTATCAGATGGTCATAGCGATCGCCGGGCTTATTCCGATCGGACTCTGGGCGGTCGGACCGTCTGAGATCGAGTGGACGGCAGTCGCATCAGCGACTGTGGCGCTGCTTTGCTTTGCGGCGATACTCGTCTTCTCGCACAGGCACACGCGGAGCGAGCTTAAAAAACGATTCCATATTTAAGGAGGGAGCAAATGCACGAAAAATCAAGAGAGCGGGTCGCGAAGGTCTGCCGCGAACTCGCTTCATCCGGTCTCTGCGGAGATGGGAGCGGCACGGTCAGCTTTTTTGACCGGCGCTTCGGGGTTATCTTAGTGAACTCGGCGGGCTCGATCTCGTCCGAGACTACGGTCGACTCGGTGCTCGCGGTCGTCGACGGAAGCGTGCTCGAGGGCGAGGGCGAGATTCCGAACGAGCTCGACAGCCACATCGAGGTTTACGACGAGTTCTCGCTGATCTCGTCGATAATCACCGCCGATCCGCCTTACGCGGTCGCGTTCGCGCAGGCTGGACGACCGATAAAACCCTATGGCACGGCGCACGCTGAGAGCTTCGGCGACCTCATCCCCTGCACAAGGCGGCTGATGCCGGGCGAGATCGCAGGTGAGCTCTACAAGAATCTCGGCAGGCTGATCGTCGAGACACTGTCCGACCCGAAGCTCGCGAAGGAAGTGCGGGCAGTTCTGACCTGCTCGGACAAGGTGTACGCGCTCGGAGTCGACCCGGTTGACTCGCTCTGCCGGATGAAAGCGGTCGAGCGGACGGCGCAGTCGGCTTTTCTCACCGAGTTTCTGATGCGCGGCGGCGCGTCGGGCGGCACGAGAATGCAGGAGGATCTCCTGCGCAAGGTTTACGAAAATAACAATTTATAAAAGGAGAACAATACTATGGTACAGATCGAAATGCAGGACGGCGGAATCATCAAAATTCAGCTCTACCCGGCTGTCGCGCCGATAACCTGCGCTAACTTTGAGAAGCTCGTTAAGGAAGGATTCTATGATGGACTCATATTCCACCGCGTTATCAATGGCTTCATGATCCAGGGCGGCGACCCGACCGGCACAGGTATGGGCGGCTCGAAGGACACTATCAAGGGCGAGTTCAAGTCGAACGGCGTCACGAACAATTTAAGCCACACCCGCGGAACTGTCTCGATGGCAAGGACAAATGTCAAGGACAGCGCGTCGTCGCAGTTCTTCATCTGCCATGAGGACTCGACCTTCCTTGACGGCGAATACGCCGCTTTTGGCTGCGTCACCGACGGAATGGATGTCGTCGACCGCATCGCCGGAGTCGACACGGATTTCCGCGACAAGCCGGTCAAGGAACAGAAGATGAAGAAGGTTACAATTATTCCCGACTGAGCGCAAAGACGCCGCGGATCATAACGATACCGATAACCATCGGAGGAAAGTAATGGATAAGATAAGACTGATGTTAGCCGGAGACAGCATAAGTCTCGATTACGGAAGGATGCTTGCTGCCTTTCTTCCGGAAAGATATTCGATGCTCGACCACAAAGGCGTCGACGAAGCCTATAAGAACCTCGATGAGCCGCTCGGCGGCAACTGCGGAGACAGTCGGCGCGTGCTCTCTCTCGTTCGCGAGCTGTGCTCGAAGGAGCGGAATTTCGATGTCTTCATCTTCAACTGCGGACTGCACGACATCAAGCTGAACGCGCCGGAGCGTTTGCAGCAAGTCCCTCTCGATGAATACCGCGCGAATCTCATCGAGATAATCCGACTCCTGAAGAACCACGGCGCGACGCCGGTTTTCATCACGACGACTCCCGCCGACCGTTCGAGATACGCCGAGGGCGCCGACTTCTGGCGCAGAAACGAGGATGTGCTCGACTACAACGCCGCGGCGGCTGAGATAATGAGTGAAAACGGCGTGAGAATCATCGACCTCTACGGCTTCACGGTCGCGACCCGACTCACCGGAGACGAGCTTTTCCGCGACCACACGCATTTCACGGCAGAGATTATTAAGCTTCACGCGGCGTTCATCGCCGGAG
>CAKSOR010000344.1 GCA_934477985.1 uncultured Eubacteriales bacterium | reverse complement strand
TCCCATGTGCATTTGTACCCCCGCGCGATCGCAGACCCGGCGTAGCTTTCTCCCTTCGAGATAAGATATTTTTCATGGTCGGTCTCGGTGTCAACGTGGCTCTTTATCAGCGTCCAGCCGCCGTCGGGATTCGCGCAGTCCTTCGGTATCGCGAGCTGCAACCTCGGTGAGATCGTCGCCACGCTTCCATCGCCGTCGCCCGGAAATCCGACCACCGTGACCTCATTGCCGAGAAAGACACCCTTGATGAGCCACAGATAAAGATGAATATTGCTCATACTGTCGATTCTCAGCATTATGTCGCCATCCATGAAACCGCGGATGTCGTCGCCGCCCTTAGCCCCGATGTTCGCGTTCTTTATGACCTTCAGGAGCCGCGCGAATTCGCCGCTATCGAAGCTACAGGTTTTGCTGTTGTAATCTATAAAACTGCCGATCATGCCGCCCAGCAGCTTGTGCAGGAGCTCGGTCGCCGGAGTGTTGTCGTCATGGATATAGAGGTCGGTCAGCTTCTTGTCCGCCGGAAGATTCTCGGCGAAATCGAGAAATTCGCCGATCGTCCAGCCCGGCTTTTCAAAGTTCTCACGCAGTCCGGCGATTGTCGAAAGTGCGAAGTTGGTCGTCAGGAACGGCAGTCTTCCGTCCTTGTCCTCGAAAGAGCTCGTCACGCAGGGCAGAAAAGCGTCTCGTCCATGCGTTTTGTCCTTGTCCATATAGCTGTAGAGGTCGACAAATCCGCTCGGGTCGAAGTTCCGGCTCATTATGCTGTCGCCAAAGACCACAACATCCGGCACATCTCCCGAAAGCATCATCCGCATTAGCGAGCCCGAAGCCTCGGATTCATCGCCGGCGATACGGGTGAGCTGTATGTCGTACTGCATGTTGCCGCGGCGGAAGCGATTCAGATTTCTGATGATCTTGTCTACCGATGACGAGATCTTTTTCCCATTGAGTATCACCTCGTCGCTCGCGGCGACCTTGACGACCTGTCGTTCGGTGAGCGCGCTCACCTCGCTCTCGCCGTGCTTCTCGGTGTACCAGGCGAGATAATCCGGAAGATCGCTCCTCTGTATGTAGGCGCTCTCAACCTTCGCGCCGAACTCATCTATGTAGAAAACAACCCCGCTGTCGGCGTCAAAAAACGCCTTGTACTCGATATACGCCGTCTGCAACCCGAGATCAAACCAGTCAAACAGCTTCTCCGTCCCCTTCTCACCGGCGAGGAAAGCGCCGTCCGCCGTGCTGTACCATATTTTGTCGCCGATGAACTCAACCTCCGACGGAATGATGTCGAGCGGGATAGTCCGCGGCTCTGAGAAACCGCCGTTTTCGTAGGTCACGTATGTACAGCCGCCTTTTCCGTCATTATCGCCCGAGACAGAGTAAAAACGCGTCTTCTCGCCGTCCGAGAGCTTCACGTTCTTTCCGAGCGACTCCGGCAGTTCGACGACCTCCGGCTCGCCGTCGACCGGGACAGAGACGAACTCCCGCCCGCCGTCCTCCGGGCAGAGGATGATGTTCGAGTCGCTGTCGACCGCGACAAGCGGATATGGAGACAGAAATTCCTCCGAGAGCTCCGAGATGTCGATCATCTTCGTGACAACGCCTTTGGGGTCGGTCAGCAGAAGCAGGAGCTGCGGCGTGGCGTCCGTCGCGACCACTATCGTTTTGCCCGCCTGATCATCATCCGCCGGAAGAGTGATCGTCGCCTTTGCCTTGTACATAACCTGCAATACTCCGCCGTCCGGGAGCGCCGCGAAGGTCGAGAGCTCAACGCCCCTGCTGCGCTTGAAAACACCTGGATACTCGTGCTCTTTCGGCTTCTTCACGACGATGACCTTCTCCTCGGCACTCAGCAGATCAAACGAACGGTAGGTCCATTTAACGTCATTGTCAAAAACGTGGTCGCGCGAGAAAACAACACTGCCGCGGCGTCCGGTGAAATCCGGGACTGAAAGGTCCTTGATGCCAAGCGCTTCGGTGAGATCGTTCGCGTAGAGGTAGAATCCGCTCGTGTCGGTCTTCTCAGAGCAGGCTGACAGCAGCGCGATGGCAAATGTCAGCGTCAGAATGAGCGCGGTGAAACGTGTCGTTTTTTTCATGGCAGTGCTCCTTTCATTTTGTATATTATAACATAAATGACTATATTTGTCAAGCGTTTTATAAATATTTTTGTAAATAAAAAAATCCACCCGGACGCCCTGCCGGATGGATTTTTCACTTTATCAGCATGACCATGACCGCGAACAAAAGCGTGAATATTAGATGATAACTGCGCTCCGGATCATTGTTTTTCCTTCTGATTTTTCTTCCGGCAGACGAACCACGCGATACCCTTCAGACTCCCGACCTCAACCTCGCCGTACATCCCGCGAAGCCGGGCGGTCAGGCTCTCCTTTGTCTCATACGGCGGCGTGAAAAAGCCCTTCGGTCCGTAAACGTGCTCGATGAACCAATCGGTTCTGGCGAAACCGCCCTTTATGTAGAAGCAGCCGCAGAAGATCCCGCCAGACTTCAGCACGCGGAAAGTCTCGCGGTAAGCCGCTTCCTTGTCCGGGAAGGCGTGAAAGCCGTTCAGCGACAGAACAATGTCGAAGCTCTCATCGTCTGACTCAAGCGCGCCGACATCGCCCTTCATGAACCGCACGTTCCCAAGCGCCATCCGCCCGGCTTTCTTTGCCGCCTGAGCCATCATGTCGGGCGAATAGTCAAGGCAGGTCACATCCGCGCGCGGGAGCGTCTTGTAGAGCGGCATTGTGAGCACACCCGTGCCGACCGGCACTTCGAGCAGTTTTCCCGAGAAATCCTCGGGGATTCCCGCGAGCGCCCGACTCAGATAATCGTCGCACTCGGTCTTGTCCATCCCCCAGACCAGCTTGCAGACCGCCTTTCCGCCCGGAGTTGAGCAGGTTATCATGCCGTCATAAAAGCTGCCCTTTCCGGTCAGACGGTAGGCGTTTCTTATCGCGTCTTTTCGTTCCATGTATTGCCTCCGTGATATTGGTTAGCTCATGCTAATCCGTGTTCTTATGAAAAGCCGCGCGAAGCGGCTCTCCATAATCCATTATAGCACAAATCTGTGAACATTTCTACATCACACGGAGACAGCGTGACTTTCCCGCGCCGGCTTTATCTCGATCGTCCGACCGCCGAGGTTCTCGTAGATGCGGTGCGAGATTGAGATTACCGTCCGCCCCTCGGAAGCGCGGCGGAGCACCTCGAGCACTCTCGCCTCGGTCTCGGCGTCGAGATTCGCGGTTATCTCGTCGAGCAGCAGCACAGCGGGGTCAGCCGCCGCGGCGCGCGCGATCGACAGAAGCTGCCACTCACCCTGCGAGAAGATCCCGTCGGTGCATGGCGTGTCGTAGCCTTCCGGCAGCGAGCTTATTGACTGTTCGATTCCGGCGAGCTTCGCGGCGTTCTCAGCCATTTCGCGGGTGATTGTCGGGTCGCCGAGGGTTATCTGGTCGATGACGGTTCCCGGAACTCTCGAAAAGCGCTGCTCGACACAGCCGATACACCTGCGGCGCTCCCTGTCGGTTATCCGCGAGACGTCGACCCCGCCGATTGTCAGACTTCCCGACCCGGGCTTATAGAGCCCCAACAGAAGCTTGAAAAC
>CAKSOR010000343.1 GCA_934477985.1 uncultured Eubacteriales bacterium | reverse complement strand
GGCGATGGAGTCGCGCTCCGCGGTGTCTCCGGATGGGGATTCCGCAGCTACGGCACGGCTACGCTGCATCTCCGCGACGCTGACACCGACTGCATGATCGACATGACCGGGGCTTTCGGCGGAAGCATCGCCGGGCTCTGCCTCGACGGTCGCGGACTCGGAAAGAATATCCACGGCGTAAAGATCGACTGGGAGAAGTACAACGGCGGCGCGAAGGAGGACACTCCGACCTTCGACGACTGCCGGATCGGCAATTTCAGCGGCGACGGCGTGCATCTGCGTCACATCTGGTGCTTCTCGATACGCCACTGCATGCTCTGCTTCAACGGTGGCTGCGGACTCTACATCGACGGCTGGGACGCTTTCATTCTCGACAACTGGTTCTCCGGAAACCGCAACTGCGGAATTCTCGGAGGACCGTGCGTCGCGTCGATCACCGCGACCGGAAACCGCGTCGAGTGGAACAGCGGCGCGGGCTTTAAGTTCTTCGCGGGCGACAGCTACAACATCACCGGCAACTTCTTCGACCGCAGCGGCGGACCGGCGATTTCGATGGGCAGTGACAATTCCGGCTGCTCGACCGTCACAATCACCGGCAACATCTTCAGACGCAGCGGAAAGCCCTGCGACAAACTGACCGACGAGCACGACAATTGTCATCTCCGCATGACCCGCTGTGACAATGTCGTCGTCACCGGAAACGCGTTCAGACTCGGACGCGACGACGGCGGAGTCGGCACTGACAGCCCAGAGCACTCGATCGTGCTGAAGGACAACACCTATTCGATAATCCGCGACAATGTCCTGCACAAAGGACAGCTCGGCGAAATGCTGCTTCTTGAGGGCGACAACTCGACCTGCGTCATAGACACTAACATCGGCTGACAAAAATTACAGGGCAGGAGAATATCTCCTGTCCTGCGCTTGTTTATGGAACTATTCTGCGCTCACTTTCCGTGGCACATCGACGCGAGTCGTACGGCGGTCTTCTCGCAGAGGGACAGCCAGTCCGGCAGCAGCTCATCAGGCATCCGGTCGTAGACGAGTTCGAGCGAGATGTTTCCGTTATAACCCGCGTCGGCGAGGACAGCCATTTCGGCTTTCCAGTCGATCTTCCCGGTGAAGGGCAGCATGTGAGAGTCGCTGTTCAGGTAATTGTCGTGAACGTGCGTGCACTTCACATATTTTGCGGCGCTTTTGAGCGCGTCGGTCATGCCGTGACCGAACGACACCGCGGCGTGCCCGAAATCCCAGCAGCAGACGACATCCGGGTCGTTGAAGCGTTCGATTATCGCGATGACCTCCTCCACGCGTGAGGTGAAACGGCTCTTTCCGTCAAAGCGCTTCAGTCCGGACGGAAGATCCTCGAAAAGATTCTCAATCGCGAGCTTCATGCCGTGTTTTTTCGCGAACTCAAGCTCGGGGGCTAAATAATCGTAAGTGAATTCAACTATTTCGCGCCTGTCATAGCGCTCGACCGAGCGGTACTCATCGGCGTGGACAACGACATACTTCACACCGAGTATCGCCGATGACTCGAATGAACGGTGGAAGAGCGCCGGGAACTCGCTGTCCGGGTAAGTTCTGTAGCGGTTGAACGGCGCGTGGCTCTGCCTGGCGGCGACGCCGAGCGAGTCGAGCAGCTTGCGCTGGCGCCTGGTCTCCTCGAGTCCTTCAGGAGTTTTGTATGAGCCGGTGAAGTCAAGCGCTTTGAATCCGGCTCTCGCGGCAAGCCGCAGGCAGTCGTCGATCATGCGTTTCGGCCCGTTTGCCGGTCGGTCGAGAAAATGCGATGGATTTATTGATGCGTTCATTCGTTATCTCCTTCATCTTCATCATTGCTTTCGGTGTTTTCGATGATCATGTCCGCAAATCTGGTATTCATTACCCGCTTGACGATTCCGTAGAATTCCTTCTCGCTGAGTTTGAAGGATTCGCACGACCACATATGCATCAGGCAGATAATCCCGCTGGCGAAGAATGACGCCACCGCGTCGCGCTGCGTCATATTGCGGCATTTTAACTTCATTGACACGGCGATCTTTTTCTTCAACATATTATATAGCATCATGGCGACTTCATCTGAGCGTTCAGACTCATTGAGCAGCCGTACGAGATCTCCGTTGGTCTTCAGGTATCTGAAGATCAGGTTGCTTATATTCCTGATATGGTCGTTGGGACCGCGTCCCGGCGGAGCTTTCATGACCATGCTTATAAGTCCGTCGACCGCCGTCTCCATGTAGCGTCTCAGATAAGACTGTTTATCGTCGAAATGGTTATAGAAGGTCACGCGGCAGATAGATGCCTGGCAGCAGAGCGTTTCAACGGTTATCCTGTCATATCCATCCCTTATCATGAGCTCTGTGAACGCGCTGTGCAATGTCTCCATCGTCTTCAATATCCGCACATCGGTACGCGTTTTATCATCGGTTAGCAAAAGCTATCTCTCCCATCATCTACGTAAGCGCTAACATAGCGGATGGCTTTTTTGCGACATCCGCGTGAAATTGACTATTGCATTTTCGCGTGCGATAGTGTAAAATATATACGTTCGGAAGAACTGTCATAAAGACAACTCTGTTGAATAACTTGTGATGTAATTATTATAGCACAATGAATTCGATTTGTCAACTAATTCGTAAAAATTTTTTTGGAGGCAGAAGCCTGTGAGCAATCAGTCAACTGAAACAAAAAAGGAGAGTCAGAACGGGAACTTCATGATGAAGGTCGCTGAGTTCATCGTCGATAAGCGCAATCTGATCGTGCTCATCTACGTGATACTCATCATCTTCTCGGCTTTCTCGCGCAACTGGGTCGAGGTCGAGAATGACCTCACCTTCTATCTCCCGTCCGACGCCGAGACCAAGATCGGTCTTGAGGTGATGGATGAGGAGTTCATAACCTTCGGAAGCGCCCGGCTGATGGTCGCGAACATTACATACGATGACGCGAAGAAACTATCCGAAGAAATCGCCGACCGTCCGGAGGTGCAGAGTCTGACCTTTGACGACAGTACAGAACACTACAACAAAGCCTCGGCGCTCTTCGACATAACGTTCGATTACTCCGAGGACGACGAGAAGGCTAAGGAGGCGCTTTTCGACCTGCTTGACGACCTGTCCGACTACGACGTCTTCGTCTCGTCGACGCTCAATGAGGATCTTTCCGAGACAATAGCGAAGGAAATGCAGGTGATAATCGTCATCGTCGCGATAGTCGTCGTCTCGGTGCTCATCCTGACCTCGCAGACCTATGCCGAGGTTCCGGTGCTGATACTCACCTTCCTTTCGGCGGCGATACTCAATATGGGCACAAACTTCATGTTAGGCAAGATCTCGTTCATCTCGAACTCGGTCACAATCGTGCTCCAGCTCGCGCTCTCGGTCGACTACGCGATAATCTTCTGCAATCACTTCAAGGAAGAGCATGAGACGATGCCTATCCGTGAGTCGGTCATAGTCGCGCTTTCAAAATCCATAGTCGAGATACTGGCATCGAGCCTTACGACTGTCGGCGGACTCGTCGCGATGATGTTCATGCAGTTCAAGCTGGGTCAGGACATGGGTATCTGCCTGATAAAATCGATAGTTTTCAGTCTCCTCTCGGTGTTCTTCCTGATGCCGGCGCTCCTTATGATGTTCGGC
>CAKSOR010000342.1 GCA_934477985.1 uncultured Eubacteriales bacterium | reverse complement strand
ACCGTACGGTACGGTCGCGACGCGGGTCTCGCGCTCGGTGACATATGTCTGACCGTAGCTGATTCCGACGCCCGCCGGGAGCGTTTTCACGTCGGTGACGCGCGCTTTCAGGCTCATCGCCGGGCGGAATCCGAGGATGTTCTCGACCTCGTCCGACGGCGAGAGCCCGTAGATGCCGATTCCTTCGCGCACTAAATTGTATTTGTCCGAAAACTCCTTCTCGGTCAGCGCCGCGCTGTTGCAGATACTCTTTATCGGCGGGTCGATGCCGCGCTTGTTAAGCTCCGCGAGAAAATCGTCGAAGCGTTTCTTCTGCGTGAGCGCCGAGGTCTTGTCGGTCTCGTCGGCGCAGGCGAAGTGGCTGAAAATGCCCTTGCACTCGATGCCGGGGAGACTGACTATACGTTCGATCGTCTCAAGGCTCTCGTTTTTCTTCTCGCCGAGGCACTCGAAGCCGATTCGCGACATTCCGGTGTCGACAGCGAGGAAATACTTCATCGACTTTCCGGCTCTCTGCGCCGCGTCCGAGAGCGCCTTTGCGCTCTCGGACCTGAAAATGCTTGTGAAGATGTGGTCGTGCTCACATAGCTCGTCGAAAAGCGAGCTGTGCACCTCCGACAGCACGAGTATCGGCGACGTTATTCCCGCGTCGGTGAGTTCAATGGCTTCGTCAAGCGTCGCGACCGCGAACCAGTCCGCGCCGCAGTTTCTCTCAAGCTCGACCGAGACTCTTTTCGCGCCGTGACCGTAGGCGTTCGCCTTCATTATCGCCAGAGTGTCCGCACCGAACTTCGCCGCGTGAGCCTTCGCCGCGAGAAAGTTCCCGCGTATTGCCGAGAGATCAATTTCAGCCCACGCGCGGGTTGTGTTTCTATCTATCTTTTCGTTTGTCATTGTCAGGTATCACCGAATATTCGTTCTTGACGCCGCGCAGTACGAAGTGCGTTTCGGTCGCGCTGACGCCCTCCATGCTCTTTATGCGGCGGTGAATCATCTCAAGGCTGTCGGACGAGTCGGTCACTATCCGCAGCATGAAATCATAGTCTCCGGTCATGTAGTAGCAGGTCACGATCGAGTCGATGCTCGCGATCAGCGCGCAGAAGTCGTCGTAGTAGCGCGGATGCTCGAGACTTACTTCCATAAGCGCCGTCATGTCGTTGCCGAGCTGCTTCTGGTCGAAAATCGCCGTGTAGCCGGTGATTATTCCGGCGGTCTCGAGCTTTCTTATCCGCTCGATGACAGCCGAGACCGACAGCGAGATCTCCTCGCTGATCGCCGACGCCTTTTCACGCGCGTTTTTCTTAAGACAGCGCATTATCTTGTAATCTATCTCATCAAGGATCATTTATTTTCTCCTTTTTCGAAAATATCGCTCCACTGCCTCTCTGCGAACCAGCGGTGCGCCTCGGGCAGATAGTGTCCGCCGTCGTTCTGGAAGACGCCGTGAGTCTTCGGAGTGTCGTTCCAGAGCTCCGACTCGCGCAGGTCGAGTATCCGGCAGTCGGAGTATTTTTTTGTGAAACCGTCAAATATTGCGGAGATCTTTGCGGTGCGCTCAGCCGGATACCACTCCGTGAGCGGACGATAGAGGTAGAGCGGGACATTCTTTCCGGTCTTGTCGCTGCCGAGCGCCGTGAAAAAGCCCCAGAAGAGGTTCTCGTAGTTCTTTTCGGCTTCGTTCAGAGCGCGCGAACCGGTGTCAGCCTCGGTCTCCCACTGATTCCAGTGGAGTCCGATGATCTTCGGATGCTTTCCGGCAGTGATGAGATTCATCATGGCGAGCGAGAGAATCTCGGTTGCAAGCGGGTAGAGCGAGATGTCAGCGTCCGGAAAGCGTCCCGGCTTCATTCTCAGCTCACGGAATGGGCACCACATATTCCAGCCGTGAACCTCGAACTTCGCGATTCCCTGACCGCCGATCGAGATCTGAATTATGTAGAGATCGGGAAGGTCGGCGCCCTCGTCGATCGCCTTCTGCCACTTCGCGGCGAAGACATTCGCGAGACAGCAGGTGTCGTCCTGCTCCTCGCCGAGATTCATCCCGCCGGTCGTGAAGCCCGACCAGCAGACGTCTGAGAGGTCGTAGCTCTGGTTGTATTCGCGGGAGAGCCCGAAGACGTTTTTCAGCGGCTCGCGGATGATCTCGTTTTCCGGAAGCCGGGTCGCGTGCGCGTGGGCGTTCGACTGCCCCATAACGATGAGTATCGGCGCGGTTTTTTTATCAAAGGTCATTTTTGTCACAGTTCCCAAAGGAATCCTTTCAGATTATTTACGGATAAGCTGAATAATTGGAGTTTTCACGCGAAAAAGACTTGAATCTATGGGCTTTTTCGCGTGAAAACATCCTTAAGGCAATACCGCATAATTCTAAGCGCGTAGATGCGTCAGCGAATTTTTCGTCAGACGATACAAAAATTCGCAGGCAGGGTACCGCCCCTGTCAAGAATTTTTGTGAAGTATGACGGAAAAGGCGCAAGCAGATACGTGCTTAAGGCGCAAGCCGTGAATTGTGCGGTGTTGCCTTAAATCAGCGCTTCCTTACATATATCCGCAGACAGGGGAAGTCCGCCGGACAATGACTGACCGGCGGCTCAGGGGAATTATTTTGCTTTTGCCTCGTCGGCTTTTCTGATCTCGACGCGGCGGATCTTTCCGCTCGAGGTCTTCGGAAGCTCGTCAACGAACTCGACGACGCGCGGGTATTTGTATGGCGCGGTCGTGACCTTGACGTGATTCTGGAGCTCCTTCTTGAGCTCGTCGCCGGCTTTGTCCTTCCAGCCCTTCGCGAGGACGATCGTCGCCTTGACGACCTGACCGCGGATCGGGTCTGGAACCGCGGTGACAGCGCACTCGAGAACCGACGGGTGAGTCAGCAGAGCGCTCTCGACCTCGAACGGTCCGATGCGGTAGCCGGAGCACTTGATGACGTCGTCGCCGCGTCCCTCGAACCAATAGTAGCCGTCCGAGTCGCGCCATGCCATGTCGCCGGTGTTGTAGACTCCGTTGTGCCAAGCCTTCGCGTTAGCCTCCGGGTCGTTTAAGTACTCCATGAAGAGTCCGCAGGGATGCGAGCCGGCGTTCTTGACAACTATAGAACCGACGATACCGTCCTCGCAGGGCTTGCCGTTCGCGTCGACGATGTCGATGTCATAAATCGGCGCCGGTTTTCCGGTCGAGCCGACCTTGATCTCGTCCCAACCGAAGTTGGCGAGCAGAACCGTGGACTCCGACTGTCCGAAGCCCTCGTAGATCGTGAGACCGGTCGCCTCTCTGAAGCGCTTGACGACCTCGGGATTGAGCGGCTCACCAGCCGTTCCGCAGTGATGAATCGTCGAGAAATCACAGCCCGACATATCCTCCTTGATGAGGAAGCGGTAGATTGTCGGCGGAGCGCAGAAGGTCGTCAGCTTGAGGTGGTCGATCGCCTGGAGCAGATGCGCCGGAACGAACTTGTCGGTGTCATACGCGACGTTGACCGCGCCGCAGATCCACTGACCGTAGATCTTGCCCCACGCGAACTTCGCCCAGCCCGAGTCGGAGACGGTCAGATGACGTCCCTCGTCCTCGACCTTCTGCCAGTAGTGAGCGGTCGTGATGTGGCCGAGCGGATAGAGGAAGTTGTGCGTGATCATCTTCGGCATTCCGGTCGTACCCGAGCTGAAATACATCAGCATGATATCGAAGTTCGTTGTCGCC
>CAKSOR010000341.1 GCA_934477985.1 uncultured Eubacteriales bacterium | reverse complement strand
CGCGAACCGTCTCTCAAACCTGCTTTCAATATACGAAACCCTCATTGTTACCGAGGATTACGCGAGCGGATACGGCACAGACACGTATCTCGTGAAGACCGACGAGGGATACGCTCTCTGGGTCGACGACGGGTCATCCGGTTACTACGACAACTTAAGTTTCTACGTCAGCGAATCCGGCGGGGCGGCAGTCAGTGCCATTCCCATGGACGGCTCGCCCGACTGGCTCGACGAGCATATTCCGAACCAATTCGTGCCCATCGACGAGCAGTTTTTCAGGCTGACCTGCACTGAAAGCGAGGAGATATTCTATGTTGACTACGGATCTTCCAGCGCGGTCTTCACAATTGATCGCGGCACACTGGCACTGAAAAGCATCGAGTCCTTTGACGAGAACGATGAGTCGTACTGCAAATTCACAATGCGCTACGGCGAAAAGTTCAACACCCCGGATTCCGTCGCGTCCTGGAAAAAGCCGCTTCGGAAAGTCACTCTGAATCTGCTGAAATCCGACGGCAAAACCGAGAGCGAGGTACTGAGCGTTCCCAATGACTGGGAGATCGACGTCGAGGAATACTACATGAGTGGAACGGCGTATCTGGACAAGGAATGCAAGACACCATATAAATACCCCGGTAACGGGAGCGATTATTCCGTCTGGATAAAAGACGGAGCAAACTGAAATCTATTTAACAAAGGAGTTATTACAATGGGTATCTTCGACAAACTCAAAAGCACAGCAAAGCAGGCGGTGAACACCGCCGCGAACACCGCGGCACAGGCGATCGGCTCGAAACGCGAGACCTTCACCTTCCCCGCTCTCCCCGAAAGTCTCGCTGAGATGCAGGCTCTTCCTGAGGCGAGCATGGATACGCCCTTCAAGACAGCCGCTCTCACGGTTCTCGCGCTCTGCGCGTACGCGGCTGACAAGAACATCGGCACTGAGATGCTGAACTTCCTGCGCGGTCCGCGTCCGCTGAACGGACAGGAAATTTCCTTCCTGAACGACCGCTTCCGCGATGGCAAGACCTATCTTCCCTTCACCTACTTCACCGGCTCGACCCCCGACAACGACTATACGCCGACTCAGCCCTACACCATAGTCATCGAGTCTAATCACGTCTCGGAAGACGAACCCGGCTACATAAAGCTCTTCATCCCCTGCGGCGGCGCGGACGCTCCCCGTCCGATCAAGCTCCGCAAGAGAGGCAGCGACGGCAAGTGGTTCTTATGGGAACAGTACCTGCTGACCGGCGTCCGCACCCCGAAATCCGCCGATCCCTGGGCGTAATCTGAAAGGAGAAACGAATGAACGTTATAGGAAAATGGAAAGTCAAAGAGCTCAGCTTCCCCACCCCCAAAGGTATAGTCACCTACACGCCGGATAATCTTCCGGAGGGCGATAATGCCGATGAGATCACCATGATGCTCATGAGCAGATACGAGTTCACCGAGGACGGACTTATGAACACACTTTTGCTCGTTCCGGAGGATAAGATTGAGCTCGCGAAGTCGCAGGGCGCTGAGATCGACGAGGACGGATACGCTGCCATCGAGTCGACCACCTGGAAAGAGAAAGACGGCAAGGTCTTCTACGACACAAAGGTCGAGGGCGAAGTGCTCGGCGAAACCGTCGATCCGTTCGCTGAGATCCCGGTCACCGAGGATGGATGCCTGTTAATCTCCTTCGGCACGATAAAGCTCGAGAGAGTCTGACACCGATATGAAGCTCGGAAAGATCATAGCGCTCGGTAGTCTGCTTGCCGCGTCCGCGCTTACTCTCAGTGCCTGCAAGAAAAAAGATACTGACTGCAATATGCCGTTTGTGCCTCCATATGACGGCGGCGACATGATCAATACTCCGATCGACCAGAGCGTCCTCTTTGGAGTCTGGAAGACCGAAGACGGCAGCTCAGTGATCAGTGTCACGGATGATGCGCATATGGTCGTCACCGAAAACGGTGAACTCATCTTTGAGGGAGACGTAAGTCTGCGAAAATTCGGAGATCTCTGCTTCACTGACGGGAAAGACGGCGATGGAAATGATTCCAACGCGCCATACCCGACTCTTACGTTCAACACCGACAAGAATGTCTACAGATATCGTCATCTTTTTGGCGGCACAGTAGTCACATTCATAAAGCAAGCGGAATAAAAAACAGCACCTCTGGCTTAGCCGGTGGTATTGAACAAGGCTGTAAAAAGTCCCCGAAAAGCACCCAGAGACCGAAGTCAGGAAGGCTTCGGTCTCTGTTTTTTGTAACGCATTGTGAAATTGTTGATGGAAATTAAAATTTACAAATCGAAGATGGAACTTGACCTTGGCGGGGTCTTAAGAAAATGATACAATATTTCATGACGACGGCGCGGAAACGATAACTGTTCTTGAGTCATCGACGTCGGCTACGCTTGCTTAACCATTTCTTTCAGGTTCAGTCAAGGTTGGCAGGCTTACTGTTATTGCAGCACGAATGAATACACAAATTGCGATCATGAATATTTATTCGTTGTGATTCTGAACATTACGTGCGCTTTTTCTGCATTTTCAGGTTGACGAATACAACCAGATCACGCTCACTACTGACAATTTGTTAAGATCTCCGTAGACCTGCGGCTCATGAGCGTAAGCGGAAGCTCAATCTTCTCGACCTTTCCGCCTGAAAGCGCGCGGAGAATCGCCTCGCCCGCGTCTATGCCCAGCCGCTCCTTCGAAAGATCTATCGTCGATACCGATGGCGTCGTCAGATGCGTTACATATGTGTTGTCGAACCCAATCACCTTCACATCCTCCGGCACCCGGACACCGCGCTCAAGGAGCGCCTGCATAGCTCCGACCGCCGACAAGTCGTTCGCCGCGAACACCGAGTCAAAATCCCGCAGCGATCCGACCGCTTCACGCCCGCCGTTCAGTGTGAATCCTCCGCACGCGACACGGCTCCCCGGCAGCTCCAGACCGGCTTCCGCGAGTACATCCCTGAACCCGCGCATCCGCTCGGCTGACCACGGCGCGGTCGGTTTGCCTGAAATGTGTGCCGGGCACTTTGAACCACGGCTCAGCAGGTGTGCGGCAGCCATCCGCCCGCCTTTGTAGTTGTCCGCGTATACACTCGTCAGCCCGGACTCCGTCAGGTCACGCTCAAGCGCCACCACCGGCACACGCTTCTTGCCTATCGAAAGCTCCGACAAGGACGATATGAAGCTCCCATTGAGGCTCACCGAGTCGATTATCATTCCGTCAACCTTCGCGTCGAGAAGTGTCTTCACGTACTTCTCCTCCACTCCCGCGGAAAATCCGGTCGAGTAGAAGTTGATTATATACCCATTCCGCTCGAGCACCGACTGCAATCCGCTTATCACCGCCGGGAAAAAAGCGCTGTCGATCGACGGAACGATCAGTCCGATTATCCTGGTGCTTCGGGATTTCAGACTGCTCGCCGCCGGATCGACGGTGTATCCGAGCTTTCTGACCGCGGCGTCGATGCGCGCGCGGGTCGATTCCGAGACCTTATTCTTTCCGTTGAGCGCGTTTGAGACGCTTGAGATTGATACTCCCGCCTCTTTTGCGACATCCCATATCGTTGGCATCGCTTGCTTTCCTTTCGATCGTGTTCAATATTTTAAGGCAATACCGCATAATTCTAAGCGCGTAGATGCGCCAGCAGATTTTTCGTCAGACTAAACAAAAATTCGCAGGCAGGGTACCG
>CAKSOR010000340.1 GCA_934477985.1 uncultured Eubacteriales bacterium | reverse complement strand
TGCAGGAACTGCTCACAAGGAACGAAAGCGGACTCGCTTCGTACTGGGCAGGCAAGGAAAATCAGGTTCTCACCGGACTTGAGAAGATCAACGCGGCTTACGCAAAGGCTGACTGAGCCGAAGACTCAGGCTGTCAGTTCAGGAGGAATAACCATGAAAGAATTCAAACCAGTCAAGGTCGCGGTCATCGGCTGCGGCATGATCTCGGACATTTATCTCACCAATATGACAAAGCGCTACAACGCGCTTGAGGTCGTCGGCTGCTCGGACATAAAGCCCGAGAGATCCAAGGAAAAGGCTGAGAAGTACGGAATAAAGCAGATGACGAACGAGGAGATCTGGGCTGACCCCGAGATCGAGATTGTCGTCAACCTGACCTATCACACGTCGCACTACGAGGTCTCGAAGAAGTCTATGGAGGCGGGCAAGCACGTCTACTCTGAGAAGATGATGGCGGTCGAGCTCTGGGAGGGCGAGGATCTTCTGAGAATCGCGAAGGAGCACAACGTCTGGTACTGCGGCGGACCTGACACCTATCTCGGCGCGGGACTCCAGACCGCAAGGCAGATTTACGACAGCGGAATGCTCGGCAAGGCGGTCGCGGCGAATATCACGATTGTCCGCGGCTATCACCACGAGCGCTACAGAACCGATCCGGAGCGCAGATTCGCGTTCTGCCCCGGCGGCGGCATCATCTTTGATATGGGCTGCTACTACATAATGGGGCTCATCAACCTGTTAGGACCGGCAAAGCGCGTCTGCGGCTTCTCGCAGATACGCGATCCCCACAGCCGCCGTTACATGCACCCGCAGAACCCCGAGTACGGCAAGGTCATGCCGATTGAGACTCCGAACAACCTCGCCGGAACGATAGAGTTTGCCGACGGAACGCTCTGCAATATACTCACCTCGTCCGAGTCGATCGGCTTCAACAACTACATGCTCTTCTGCACTGAGGGGCAGATGGATATGGGCGACCCGAACAACTACGGCGAAATTCCGGTCGTCTCGACCAAGGCGAGCCGCGGCGTTCAGATGCCGCTGACCCACGCATACACCGACAACAGCCGCGGACTCGGCGTCTGCGACCTCGCCTACGCGCTGAGAAATCACCGCGAGCCCAGATGCTCCGGTGAGAGGGCATATCACATGTTCGAGATTGCGCACGGCATCATGAAGAGCTGCGAGACGAACGAAATCTATCAGATGAAGTCGACCTGCGAGCGTCCGGCAATCTTCGAGCCCGGAATAACCGAGTACCCCGAGATGGCAATGGACATCTGACCAGGGTGCGGCGCGGAGCCCGCGCAGGCAGACATCAAGGTCAGCTTCTGTAAAAGTGTTTATCATTGGCTTATCAAACGCAGCTGAGCGGGTCAAAGACCCGCTCAGCCTCCCGGAAAACAGGTTATTGCAGTGAGTGGTAAGATAAACTGTACTGCCACGAAAAAAATCACACTATTTTTACCCTTTGAAAGGAAACAAACAATGAGCAAGATCGGATTACAAATGTACACCCTTCGTGATTACACGAAGACTCCAGACGACTTCAGGGCTACTCTCAAGAAGGTCGCTGACATAGGCATAAAGAACGTTCAGATAACCCCTCCCGGCTTCTTCAGCGTCGAGGAGACCGCAAAGCTCCTCAGGGACAACGGACTCCAGGCTGACTCGGTCTTCCGTTCGACCACGAAGGTCGCCGCCTCGATTGAGCAGGCAAAGCGCGACGCGGAGATTCTCGGCGTCGACGTTCTCCGCACCGACTCGATCCCGTCCGAGCTGAGAAATTCCGCCGACGGCTACCGCCGCTACGCCGAAATCCTCAACGAGGAGGGCAAGGCATGCAAGGCGGCAGGACTCAGATACATCTACCACTTCCACGCGTTTGAGTGGATCACCTTCGGCGATGTCCGCGGAATCGACATCCTTCTCGACGAGACCGACCCGACCGCCGTCATGTTCCAGCCTGACGTCTTCTGGCTGACCAACGCGGGCACTGAGCCCTCGGTGTCGCTGAAGATGTTCAAGGGACGCGCGTTCTACATGCACGTCAAGGACTACGCCATCAAGAAGCTCGAGGGCAAGATCGAGGATGTCCCGTATCACTTCGCGTCGGTCGGCACCGGCAACCTCAACTGGCAGGGAATTCTCAAGACCGCCGAGGAAATCGGCATCGAGAGATTCGTCATCGAGCAGGATATGTGCGAGGGCGATCCCTTCGAGGCTGTGAAGCTGTCGTTCGATAATCTCAATAAGATGGGAATCCACTGATCCACCGGTTATCCGGAATATGAAAAAAGGGGCTGTCGCTTTCGTGGCAGCTCCTTTTTGCGGTGCGTGAATTGTATCCGTGATGTTATTTGTGTCAAAAGTTATGAATGGGTCATCTGTCGCGGTAGGTCTCGTTGACCTGTTCAAGCATTGTCTTGGCAGTGGACTCATATTTCGCGTAGAAAGTTGAGAAATTGTGATCCGCCGCTTCTGAAGCGAGAAAACGTCCTATCGAGTTTATCTGATAGCATAAGTAGTTTCCACTGTAGAAGTATCCGGCGTCAAAAACGCGTCCTTCGCGTATAAGGTCAAGCATCTGAACCGAGTCATCATCACGCGTGTACTTCGTCTGTAAAGCGACCTCATAGTAGGTAGGAAGGATATTATAATGTCCGTCAGCACAAAGCGCTTCAATTATGATTGACGTTCTCTCGGGATCCGAAACCGTCTTTGGCACGCCGATCAGGTTGCATCCGGCGTCGACGTTCGAATAGTATTTGTCAACGCTTTCATCGAACTTTGGCCACGGAATGATACCGAAGTCAGCCTTCATATCGCGAAGCTCGCTGATTCCCTTTATGTTCATATCGCAGAAGAGCGCGCGATTCTCCACGAAGGCTTTTGTCGTGATATCATATTTATTGCTGTCTATGTTGACATCCGCGTCGCCGCTGTCGACCAGCGCGAAGAATCTGTCGAAGATTTCGACTGTTCTCTCGGTATTGAGCGAGAGGACGAGTTCGTCATTCTTATCCTTGGTGCAAATCCGCTGACTGCCCGAATAGAGTACCTGTATCGGTCCGATCCACTGTGTGGTGACGTATCCGAGACGATCGGTCTCAAGGTTCAGCACTCCGTCGCTGTCAAGGTCTGACGAGCCTTCACGGACATATTTCGAGAAGAGATCAAAGGTCCACTTTCCGTTGCGGACGATGTCATAGATACCTTCGATCTTCAGCTCCGCGAAGAGCTTCTTGTTGAAGAGCATCGCGTCGGTGGCGCCGAGATTCTGGTAGCTTATATCTCCCGCACAGGTGTAGAGCTTGTTAGCAACCGAGAGATTTTCCCGCGCGTCATTGTTCCACCAGGGCTTGTCGAGGTTTATATACGGAAGATCGGTGTTCCACTCGAGCAGAAGATCGTTATGTGCCAGACTTGAAGTGGTCCGCGCGTGGCAGACGACTATGTCATAAGCGTCCTCTCCGGCGAGTATCGGAGTTTTTGCGTCGTCGCCGTTTATGTTGTTTCCGCGGAACAGAATGAAATTCACGCCGAAGCGGTCAGCCACGCGGCTGTTTCGCTCAAAGATGGCGTCATTCATTATATCGCCGTCCGATTCGGTGTACATGTCAACGATGAATTTGTCGTCGCCCCGGATGTACATCGTGAAATCGTAGCCCTCATAGTTCTTTTGCGGGAGATCGTCGGAGATACG